>MPSY01000146.1 GCA_001901525.1 Methylococcales bacterium OPU3_GD_OMZ
AACTAGACTAACGCTGATGCAATTTCTGCACCAAGCTGAACATTATTTAAAGCAAGCGACACATTCGTTTCCAAACTTCTTCCTTCCGTCACCTTTTTTATATGCCCCAAAAGAAATGGCGTTAAATCTTTACCGCTAATTCCTCTATCGCTCGCTAACTGAATAGCATTTGATATATAAGTTTCTATTTCAGACGAAACGACTTCATCTTGTTTGGGGACAGGATTTGCTACAAGAATAGCGGATGGTAATTTTGCTTTAATATGAGATTGAAATAGTCGCGCTATATCATTTGGGGATTCTGCAGAAAGGTGCAAAGAGACACCAGATTGGGTTGAATAAAATGCGGGAAATTCATTTGTTTTAAACCCCACTAGCGGAACCCCGAGCGTTTCTAACATTTCCACCGTTTTTGGAATATCCAAAATCGCTTTTGCTCCAGCAGACACAACAACCATTGGTATTTGAGAAAGGGCCGTTAAGTCTTGCGATACATCGAATGAATATTCCGCACCACGATGAACGCCGCCAATTCCGCCTGTTGCAAAAACAGATATACCCGCTTCTTTGGCAATATGCATCGTTGATGAAACTGTGGTTGCGCCAGTCCATTTATGGGCGATTGCATATCCTATTTCATGTCGAGCTACTTTTTTAATATTTTTACCCGAAGCAATTATTTCTAATTCATCAGCAGAAAGCCCAACATGTATATTACCGCCTATAATGGCAATGGTGGCGGGGGCAACCCCAACAGACCTACAAAGGGATTCTGCTTTTTCTGCAAAAGATAGGTTTTCTGGATAAGGCATCCCGTGGGAAACAATAGTAGACTCTAGAGCTAAAACCGGCTTTTGGTTGGACAAAGCTGCGCCTACATCGGGTGAAAAATGAATATTCATAGGGGCAATTTATTCCATTACAAAGAACCTTCCGAACCCGTTTTTTAAAGATGTAAATTGCGCGCTTAAATGAAAAGAAATAACGAATTAAATCGAATAGATTCCACTGCCTACGGCCTTTCAGCTCGAACAAACCTAGTAAAAAGAAATGATAATTCAATTGCTATTGTCATTGATCGAAAAAGCAGAATAATCATGAAGGATTTTGACAGAATCTTACAAATTGTAGATCACGTTCAACAAAAAGATAAACATTTAACCTTCGTTGTTGCAACACCTGCCCCCGTATGCTCTAAAACAAAAAAAGCATTAAAATCAAAAAAGATTTTAACAATTTCGCCAAGCGATATATAAAAATGTTTAAAGATGTTTTTCGATTAAAACCAACACATCCGGACATTTCAAAAGAAGTTATCCGATTGGCGTGGCCGGTCATTTTCAGCAATTTTAGCCGAGTCCTCATGGGATTGGTAGATATGGCGATGGTAGGAAGATTAGGATCATCTGCTCTTGCCGCAACCGGAATGGGGGCTATGTTAACCTGGGCTATTATCTCTTTTGCAATCGGCTTAAGAACAGGGACGCAAACAATTACCGCTAGAAGATTAGGACAAAAGAAATATGACGAATGTGGTTCGGCTCTGCACAACGGCTTATTTATGGGATTGGTATATGGTATTCCAATGTCAATTATTGGCTTCAAATTTGCTCCAAATTTTGTACCCTTATTTTTAGGCGGAGAAGCAGGGCTATTATGTATCGAATATACCCAAGTAGCCTTTATAAGTGTATCAGTCACATCTTTAGCTTTCATTTTTCAGGGGTTTTTTGCTGGCGTCGAAAAAACAAAAATACACATGCAAGTTTCCATTACCAGCAACATTATTAATGTGTATTTAAATGCTGGGTTAATTTATGGACTAGACGGATTAACTGCTTTTTTTGAATCATTAAACCTTGCGTGGATAATTCCTTTATGGTCTTGGTTTCCGTTTCCAGCGATGGGTGTTAAGGGGGCCGCTATAGCAACCGTTATCGCGTCGGGCTGGTCGTTTATTCACTATTCTACATTTTTATTTTCAAAGAAGATTAAACACAAATTTAATGTTCTTTCATTTTCACACGATTCAACAATGATGAAGAAACAATTTTGGCTTGCGCTTCCTATGGGAATTCAGGAAATGTTTAACAGTTTTGGTTGGTCGGTGTTTTACAAAATTATGGCATTGATTGGAATTGTTGAATTGGCAGCAACAGAATTAGCATTTCAGGTGATGCACGCATCTTTTATGCCCGCGATTGGAGTGGGGCAAGCTTGTTCTACTTTAGTAGGAAAGTATATGGGCGAAAAGAAAATAAAGAAAGCAGAAGCTAGTATAATTGAGAGCGTAAGGTTTTCAGAAATGATTATGGGCTCTGTTGGGGTGTTATTTATTTTATTTCCACATTGGATTGTTCCACTGTTTACAGCCGACCCCCAGGTGCAATCATTAAGCATTATTGGGATTCGAATTATTGGTATTTTACAATTTTTTGATGCTGTTGGAATGACGTTATGGTTTGCATTGTCAGGAGCGGGTAACACTATATATCCCGCAGTAGTTGAATCCGTGTTAATATGGGTCTTTATGTTGCCTGCGAGTTACTATTTCGGCGTTGTGTTAGGCTTCGGATTTTATGCGCCCTGGGTTTCAATATTTTTTATGATTGTCTCCTTCGCAGTGCTTATGGCTATAAAAATAAAAAAAGGCGATTGGAAAAAGATAGAAGTATAAACGGAGAAAATATTTTTATAAATTCAGGGCTCGATTGAGCAGGATTATTTTACAATTCAATTAGAAAAAGAGAGAAACATGCCAAAATTTGAAGGAATTAAATCTACTGCAGATGGCGCAGCGATCGTTGTTTGGGTAGAAACCCACATCACACAAGGGGCTTGCGCTTATCCAATTACGTCTTCCACAACTATGGGCTCTGGCTACCAGGCAGTTATCGCAAATGGTGGTACAAATATTTGGGGCGAAAACATGACTTTTATTGAGTCAGAATCAGAACACAGTGCCGCATCTGCCTGCGAAGGGTATGCGCTTTCTGGAGGGAGAGTAACAAACTTCACTTCTGGGCAAGGACTTGTCCTCATGAAAGAAGTTTTATATACCATTTCAGGAAAAAGATTACCAGTTGTTTTTCACATAGGAGCAAGAGCCCTTACGTCTCATTCGCTAAATGTTCATGCGGGACATGACGATGTAATGGCTGTGTCTGATGTTGGTTGGGGTATGTTGTTTGCTAAAAACGCACAAGAAACGGGTGACCTTGCTCTAATTTCTCGTCGCGTAGCAGAAGCCACAAGCACCCCTTTCTTTAATATTATGGATGGGTTTTTAACAACACACACAATTGAAAATGTTTTATTACA
>MPSY01000147.1 GCA_001901525.1 Methylococcales bacterium OPU3_GD_OMZ
GACATTCAAGTACGCTGAAGTTCTCGCTTTGAGGTATTTATAAAGCCTTAAGGTGGCCTGCACATTACACCCAACTAATATAAATTAAAAATGTTCTGCTAAATTAATCTTAATTTTATTTAAAAATATTTCGGTCGTTAGATAGTGAGATTTGACCTGTACCCCATAAAACGGACATACAGTTATAACCTTAAAGAAAATAATTTTATCTATGGTTTTTTATGACAATTTTACTAATGAACTCATTCAAAATGAATATTGAAATAAAGATAAATTTACGCTGAAAATATTGAAAGCGGGTCGAACATTTTTAATCACCGATAACCGGTTACCCCGTTGTTTGTCGGAAACTAAGCGTCAGCAACTATGAAAATAAAAACAAAGACTCCCACTACGGTCTCAATTTATTTGAGGACGTAATACGCCATCTCATCGAGTTAATAATGATGCGTCCAGTGGATGCCGAGCCAAGACGAATCGCGTCATCAGGGGCAAGAATTCAACGATATTTTCCGCTTACTTGGACTCGGATTACCAAAACAAACTTTCAAAAAGTAGTCACGCGCTTCTGTACTGCATTTATTAGGCGAAACATATTGCCAATTTCATAAAACTAACGTTAAAATCCCCCTTCATTTAACCCCTATGACTCTTAGCTTTATCACTATCCCTGACAACGCAGGTATAAGGAATAGCATAGGTTTCTCACCGAATGGAACACTCGTGAAGATGGTTTTCTGTATAAAACACGCCTTTAGGTTGACCAGTTCATAACTTTTTAAGGAATTCTGGAGATAAAATACATGACCCGAAAAAACCTGTCTTTTGCAGGGTTACTCATTTTTCTGGAAGGATATTGTGTCCTTTCACTTGAAATATTAGGCACGAGACTATTAGGTCCAGCCTTTGGCGCCAGTATCAATTTGTGGGCAGCCCTCATCGCTGTGACACTTCTCTCTCTCAGCCTAGGTTATTGTCTTGGCGGCCGATTAGCCGATCGCTATAAACAACGTGAAATATTGATCATTATCGTTTGGCTAAGTGCGGTGTGGACCCTAGTCATTCCGTTTATCAAAAAAGATACTGTAGAAACACTCTCTTTTTTGGGGCTAAAGTGGGACATGCTGTTGAGCTCAGCACTGTTATTCACCTTTCCATTGACCATGCTGGGAATGGTGACACCATTTATACTGCGCATGTGCGTAGAAAACCTTTCAACTATTGGTCATATTGCGGGCCGTTTATATGCGACATCTACTGTCGCGAGTGTTTTTGCTGCTATATTGACCGGATTCTTTTTTATACCCATTTTTGGTACTTTCAACGTCACCATGTCGCTGGTCTTGGTGCTCACTTTAATGAGCTTACTTACCGCTTATATATATTGTGGCCATGTTCAAGGGTTGCCGCTAGCCATCAATGTTCCACTAATTTTATTAGCAATAGGGTTGATCGTGTCTAATAAGCCTAACTATGATAAAAGCCTGTTAGAAGTTCATCAGAGTCAATACGGTGAAATTCGTGTTATTGACTTAGATTGGGGGAAATTTTTGGTAATAGAGGGAGAGATCCATTCCGGAATAGGAAAATATACTGACCATAGCACCTACGTTTACTCGATCCTATTACAGACAGCAAAAGATTTTTTTGACACCCCTGGAGAAGGTTTGGTTATCGGCCTTGGTGCCGGCACTACCATTAAGCCATTTGTTGATGCCAACTGGCGTATGACTGCCGCAGAAATCAATCCGGTGGTTATTGATATGGCTTACAAACATTTTGGATTAAACATTCCAAGATCAAAAACCCATACCGTTGACGGTCGGCGGTTTCTCCATGAAACAGATAAATCATTTGATTTTATTGCATTTGATGCCTATGGCGGTTCTGGAATTCCTTTTCACCTGATAACTCAAGAAGTTTTTAATCTCGCCAAGCAGCGGCTAAATAAAAATGGCACGCTAGGATTAAATGTCATTGGAGATGGGTGGGATTCACTTTTGGTTCACTCTGTTTTGAAAACCCTCGAGCTGGTTTTTACCCATGTTATTGCCCTGCCCGCCTCAGAAAACAGTGCCAGCATACAAAATTTTATTGTGTTTGCATCGGATTCAGAAATAACGCCTAAACTACAGAATTTCCTTCGCAAAGAGTCAAATGAAAATATTTTTTTTCACGCCACAATAGCGAAATCATTCAAGAATATCTTCACTAGCAAACCCCATGGAATAATCCTTACAGACAACCACAACCCTGCAGATTTATGGGGCGATGAGATTAATTTTAAAATCAGAAGCACTAAGAATCATACCGTCGACCCCTCACTTTTATGGTAATTATTTCAGAAAATTATGACTACAATACCCCGTGATATTTAGCGAAGGCCTAATTAATTCAACCATCAAGCGCACTGTTCGCTTTTCTTCTCTGATAAGGCCTAGACAACTTTTCCAAAACGCCCTAAAGCAACCTGACAGATGAACCCTATGGTCACACAGCAAAAAAATATCAATTACATCAATTTTATAATCTGTTTAATAGGTTACATATGAAAAACTCATTAATTCACTATGGTATCGTTTTTACAGGCGGGGCGAGTATATTAGCTATTGAAATTCTTGGCAGTCGCATAATGGGCCCTTATTTTGGCGTCAACCTGTTTTTATGGACAGCCTTGCTAAGTATGACATTAATTGCTCTTGCGCTAGGATACTTTTGGGGCGGTATCCTTGCCGACTATAAACCTTCCTACAAGATTCTCGCTACACTCATTTTTATTGCGGCCTTGTGGCTATTTATCCTTCCCCATCTTACAGAACCCATATCCACATTTTCCCGTAATTTCGGATATAAATTGAGTATTTTGTTCACATCGCTATGTCTATTTACCATTCCTCTAGGCTGTCTTGGATGTGTGACTCCTTATGTGCTGAAATTACGTGCCCACTCCCTAAATAAAGTGGCCACTGATGCCGGAGATCTCTATGCCTTTTCAACCATTGCCAGCGTATTAGCTGCTCTAGCGACCGGGTATTTTTTTATTCCATTTGTAGGTGTCAAAGAGTTTACTAACCTAATTGCGCTGGCCTTGACGTTATTAGCTGTACTTCTCTATTTTTACGGCCGCAAACAAACCAATTAATGAATATAGGGGATACTTCATTCCTATCGCAGGTTTGCGCATACACGTCCTATAGCCACCGCTGCCATACAAGAGCGAACTGTAGTGGTACAGTGAATTTGGCCACCTAACAAGAGATGTTATGATCATCTCTA
>MPSY01000021.1 GCA_001901525.1 Methylococcales bacterium OPU3_GD_OMZ
ATTGATTATATTTATCGTGATTATGGCTCATTAGTCGCTCTGGGGCGGCATTCAACGGTGGGTAGTTTAATGGGTAATCTGATGGGGTCGGTTAGTGTCGGAGGTTTTGTCGCTCGATTGGTTTATTTGTCTTTATATAAAATGCATCAAGTGGCTATTCATGGTTATTTTCGAACAGCGATGTTGACGCTATCTAATTTGTTTAGGCGTAGTACGCATGCGCGTATTAAAATGCACTAGTTTTTTGATTTTATTGGGATAGTTATGTTTGAAGTAGAGTACGATTTAGCAGAAGAAGATTTAATTCATTTTAATGAGAAGCGTTTTTTAAATACGGAACAATCAAGAAAAAGATTACGATTCGGTCAAGGTATTGTGCCAGCTATTCTGGTTATGATCGGTCTTTTTTATGGTCTTTTACTTAGAGATGAATATACCGGTTTGTTTACCGTTGTTTTTGCTTTGGTTTTAGCCTTTGGGATGCCTTATTTTAGTCGTTGGGAAATGCGTAGACGTCTTAGAGCGCAATATACCGACGAAGAAAAAGCGAAAATACTGGGGCACTATAAATTAGCCATTGAACCTAAAGTCCTGGTGGAAGTTTCGCCTTCCGGTGAAAACAAAATGGCATGGAAGGAATTGTTGCGTGTTGAATACGGTGACAAGTATGTTTACATCTATATTGATATTGATACCGCATTGGTTATTCCGGTTCGATCTATAACATCAGGAGATTTAGAAAAGTTCTCAGAACAGGCTGATAAGTTGATAGACCGATTCACTTAACGTTATCGCTTGGGGCAAAGTTATCAAAGCAATGCGGTTGAAAAGTGGCATTGTTTTTTTGTGCCGACCGTTTTGTGTCGCTTCGTTATTCGTTTTTTTAATCGCCGAGAATGACTTCAAATCCTTCAAATATCGGGTGTCCTTGATAGATATCGCTGTGTTTTCCAGCACCTTTGTGTGCTAAGCGGAATGCTTCTGATTTTGTCCATAAGGTAAAATCTTCTTTTGAGTGCCAGGTGCTGTGTGAGATATATAGGGTATGGGTTTGTGCTGAATTTCCTTTTGCCAAATGAAATTTTATAAAACCGGGTACGTTATCCAAGTGTGTTTCTCTGCGTTGCCACATATTTTCAAACGCATCTTCTTGTCCTCGATTAATTTTAAATCGGTTGATTGCGATATACATTTTCTGGATTCTATTTTGGGTTAATTAAATACTTTAATCGGTATTAAAACAGACTCAGGTAGTTGATCAAAACTAAGTTGTTAAAACCGGTTTATTTTATCACTGATCCGATGATTGTTCTCTATGCGCAGTGCTTTGTTGTGGTGAGGTATCGTTGATATGAAACAGAATTGTTTTTGGGTAAATAGAAGTCTTATAATGCAGACCTTATTTAGTAAACTGGAATGAAAGACAGTGCTCAATTTTAAAAATATCAGCCTGCGGCGTGGAGAACTACTGTTGTTTTCAGGTCTGTCTTTTATTATCCATAAAGGGCAGAAGGTCGGTGTGACCGGTGCGAATGGAACCGGAAAATCCAGTTTGTTTGCGATGATTCGTAATATTATTCATTCGGATGAGGGTGAATTATCAATGCCCCAAGGTATTGAAATAGCGCATGTTGCACAAGAAACACCGGCTATTGCTGGGAAAGCGATCGATTATGTTATTGATGGTGACAGGAGCCTGCGTACGTTACAAGCACAATTAGTCGATGCTGAGTTAGCAAATGATGGTGTTAAACAGGCAGACATTCATGTAAGGCTGGATGATGTTGGTGGTTATACCGCACAAAGTCGGGCGTCTCAGCTCATGGATGGGTTGGGCTTTTTAGTGACGGATGAAAAGCGGCCGGTCATGGAGTTTTCAGGGGGCTGGCGGATGCGTTTGAATTTAGCGCAAGCGTTAATGTGTCGTTCTGATATGTTATTGCTTGATGAACCGACAAACCATCTCGATCTGGATGCTGTTATTTGGCTACAGAATTGGTTAATAAGATATCCGGGTACATTATTGTTAATTTCCCATGACCGTGATTTTTTAGATGCGATTGCTGATCATATTATGCATATTGAGCAGAACACGGCACAAATTTACACCGGTAACTATACTGTTTTTGAAAGGTTGCGAGCGGAAAAACTAGCCCAACAACAGGCTGCTTATGAGCAACAACAAAAAGAGATCGTTCATATTCAAAGTTTTATTGATCGTTTTCGTGTTAAAGCAACCAAGGCAAAGCAGGCGCAAAGTCGTATTAAAACATTGGAGCGAATGAACTTCATTGCGCAAGCCCATGTGGACTCACCTTTTAATTTTAGTTTTAAAGATCCGGGTAAAATTCCCAATCAATTATTAATACTGGAGTCGGCCGCCATTGGCTATCCGGATAAAACGATTTTGGAAGATGTTGATTTATTTATTACTCCGGGCGATAGAATTGGGTTGTTGGGGAAAAACGGTGCCGGTAAATCGACCTTGGTTAAATGCTTGGCGGGTGATATTGAGCCATTATCAGGAATCCGGCAAGGGGCTGATGCCTTAGATATTGGCTATTTTGCTCAGCACCAGTTAGAGCAATTGCGTCTGGAGGAAAGCCCTTTGTGGCACCTCCAGCATTTAGACCCTTTAGCGAATGAAAAAGAATTAAGGAATTTTTTAGGTGGGTTTAATTTTGTCGGTGACAAGGCTTTGGCGCCGGTTAAACCATTTTCTGGCGGTGAAAAAGCGCGGTTGGTTTTAGCCATATTGGTTTACCAAAATCCTAATTTACTCTTGCTTGATGAGCCGACTAATCATCTTGACTTGGAGATGCGTCATGCACTCAGTATGGCCTTACAGGATTATCAGGGCGCATTGGTTGTGGTGTCTCATGATAGGCATTTAATTCGTTCGGTTACCGATAAGTTGATTTTTGTGGATGAGGGCGCAGTACAGGTATTTTCAGGTGATCTTGATGATTACCAGCATTGGGTTGAAGATAAAAAAAGTATTGTATCTGCGAGTGAATTTGTTCCTGAAGAAGGGGTTTCCCGTAAAGACCAGCGCCGGCTAGATGCCGAAAAACGAAAACAACTTAAACCGCTACGAGATGCTTTATCGAAGGTTGAGAGAGCGGTGGATAGTTTTCATCAGGAGCAAACTGAAATAGAGCAGGCGCTGTCAGATGCTGAAATTTATCAGGCCTCTCAAAAGGAGCAATTAAAAAAATTATTGAAAAGAAAGGGCGAGTTGGACCTTTTAGTTGAGGAAGCCGAGAATCAGTGGCTACGAGTTACTGAGGAGATGGAGCAATTTGAAACCCAGTTAGTGGATTGACGTCGTCGCTGTCAAGGTTTGAATTAAGTGGTTCTTATTTTTAATTTTTTTAGGGAAGGTCCGTTTCAGACTAAAGTCTAAAAGATATTTTTAATTAAACTCTTTGTTGCTGCCGCAATCATTAAAGATTTATTAGCTAACATCTTTTCGATAAGTTGTGTTTGCTCTGCAACTTGTTCTTCTAGATTCCGTTGTATTGTGATATCGGATGCAATGCCACACAGACCAATGACGTTATTTTCTGAATCGTGTAAGGGTGTTTTCACACAGGAATAAATTCGTTTTTCTAGAGTTTCCTTGATAACATTGGTTTCTTCAAACTCTAGGTGTTCGTTATTGTTAATAACACGGCGATCATTACTATGTAACTTCTCAGCCGTTTCTAAATCAAAGAAGGCTTCATCTGTTTTACCAATGACTTCTTCTAAAGGACAGTTGAACAGTTGGCAAACTTTGCTGTTGGCATAGGTGTAGCGTAATTGTTTATCTTTGGTAAAAACATAAGCATTTACATGGTTTAAAGAGGTGGTTAATTCTTTAATTTGTAAAAAAAGTTGTTCGTTTTCGGTGAGTGGACTTTTCATTAACCCTATAATTCAAAGATTAAAAATTTGTTACATCATTAACAAGGACGTATTTATTGTAAGCTAAAATAGACAAGGATTAAAGAATTGTGACTAATGGTATCGTCGTTAGTGATAGATTCAGTTGGCTGAATTAGTTGTTGGTAAGCTAAACCAAAACCGACTTCCTTTATGAATGACACTATCAACACCTATTGTGCCGTTGTGAAGTTCAATAAATTCCTTACAGAGCATTAACCCAAGCCCAGTGCCGTTTTTAGTCGCATTAGCACCGGATAGGGAGTTGTGATTTCTAGGTGTAAAAAGCGTTTCAAGCGTCGATGGCGTCATGCCGATGCCCGAGTCGGTAATGCTAATTAAAACACGGTTAACGGCCCGTTTTGCTTTCAATGTGATTGAGCCATTTTGTGGGGTGAATTTTACTGCATTATGGAGTATGTTTCGGATTATGGTATCAAACATAAAAGAGTCAACATCGATATAAAGTTCTGCCTCTATTTCAAAGTCGAGCGTAATATTTTTACTTTTAATGGGCGCCTCAAATGCTTTTTTACTGCTTTTAAGATAAGGTTCAATGTTGATTTGGATTTTTTCAGGTTGAAGGTCTCCTTTCTGACATTGTGCCCAATATAAAAGATTTTCAAGAAGTTTATGGATATTGTTGATAGAGGTATGTATTGCTGACCAAAGATCAGGACTTTTATGGTTTTTTTTTAAAACGTCAGAATTTAATAATCCTGCGATAAAACCAATAGGTCCTTTTAAATCATGGGCGATGATTGAAAATAATTTATCCTGAGTTTGATTTGCAATCATGAGTTTTTCTTCTAATACGCGGCGTTCAGTGATATCAGTTGAAATGCCACACAATCCGATAATTTGACCGTGGGCATCGGTTAACGGTTTTTTAACGGTCCAATAAATTCTTTTTTCACCGGTTTGAATGACAATATTGGTCTCTTCGGATTCAGTATGTTCCCCGTGATCAAGAACACGGCGGTCATTTTCTTGTAATTCATTGAAGGTGGATAAATCAAAGAATGCTTTATCCGATTGACCAACGATGTCGTTTAAAGAACGATTAAAAAGGTCGCAGACCATTTGGTTGGCATAGGTATAATGACCTTGTATATCTTTGGTATTGATATAAGCGCCCACAGTGTCTAATGTTGTTGTTAAACACTGTATTTGGAACGTGAGTTCTTCATTTGAAAGGGACATGAAAAATCAAGGCTTAGTTTTGAGGTTAATTATTACAAGTTTATAGGGTTTAAATCATGGATGTAAGTCATTACTTGGAAAAGTATAAATAATGACCTACGAGTATGGTGGCCCCATATGATGTTACTTAATTTGGTACTAAATGGAGTTTGTCGCAGCAATGCATATTTTTATAAAGTTATTTTTAACCTCAATGAATATTTGCCGTTTTAAGAGCGGTCCCCAAGCACTGAGCCGTTCACCAGAATTTTTACGGTGCGGGCTATACCTCTATATTGGGGTGAATAGTGCATTGATTATGTTATCGATGACTTGGGTTAACGGTCTTTTGCAGGTTTTTGTGCAGTTAGGGTTGTTGGTTGGCTTTACTTGGGGGGTGTTGTTCATTTTTGGTAATGTTCAGCGATTTAGTCAAACATTAACAGCTTTGTTAGGCGTCGATAGTATTATTAGTTTTTGTTCGCTCCCGGTTGTGGGGTTGTTAAAGTCGGGTATGTTGCCGGAGAAAGGGTTTTTATTATTTTTAGTTATTATGCTTTGGCATTGGGCGGTTATGGGGCATATTTTTCGTCATGCGTTATCGCGATCATTAGCCTCAGGGTTGGGGTTATCGTTTTTATTTTTCTATGGCTCGTATTATGTGATTTTTCTTCTTCCGCGGACAATAATCTAGCCGTTATTGTTAATTTAGTGGTTAGTGCGTTGCTATACCTTTCTGACATCGTTATAGTTAAGCCTGATTAAAATACGCCACGGAAAAGTGACGTGAAGCAATCTGTTTGAAAGGCCCATATCTTAGTTAGATTGTGATTAAAGGCATTTCAGTGAGTGTAATAAATTAATATTATTTAAGTATAAGGTTGGTGGAAAAGCATATGGCAATTGATGATAAAGAAGATAAGGGCGGTAATGGGTCGCAGGACAAAAGTATTGTCCAAGATCAAGAGATAACGCCGGGGCAAGAGGCGGCAGAGCAAAGTGCGGAATCTGAGCACAGTGTAGGGTCTGAAGAAAGTACACCACCGAAGGAGAAAGCACCTGAAATTAATCGCTATCAAGGGCATGTAGCCGGCTACGATAAAAAGAACAAGACAGGCATTCTCTCAACAGAAAAGAATAATAAAAGTTATTATTTTGAAGAGGGTCAGTGGCTTGAAGATAACCTGCCGTATAGTGGTTGTCAGGTTGCCTTTGAAGCCGAAGAGTTGCATAAAAAATACGGCAAAGTTATTAAGATGGAGTTGATTGGCGACTATACCGGTCCACAAGGAGAGCCGGTTAAATCGCGGCGTCTTGCAGTTTTCTTATCTATACTTCTCGGTGGAGCGGGCGCAGGACGTTTCTATTTAGGGTATTGGAAATTGGGTATTGCGCAAATAGCAGCAACCGTTGGGACGCTTGGTTTTGCAGTGGTATGGGGCGTTCTGGAAGGAATCTTACTGCTGATGCATCGAATTGACAGAGATGCACAAAATAGACCGTTAAAGTAATAAATGATATAAACAGGCCCGCTTGATAACGTTGGTTTTTTGGCGGGCTTCTTGTTTAACTATAGATTTTATACAAACCATCTAGGACCAGAGTATTAGGGCTGATCATACCAATTATCTTATCGTTTTCAATGACCGGCGCGCGAACGAGATTGTAATTGGCAAACAATCGGGCACAGAGCCGGATATCCATTTCAGGACGAACACAGATCACCGGTGTTTCCATAATTTCATAGACATTAACGCGGTTAGGGGCTCTGTTTTTAGCCATCACTTGCCGGGCAATATCGCTGGATGTAATCAGTCCAAACTCATCAAGGTCATGGCGCCGGTTTACAATAATCGTTGATGTTTTTGATGATTTCATCAGCACCAGTGCCTCACTCACCGTAGCGTTGCCATCAATGGTGCTAAAAGTTGTTCTCATGACGTCTCTGACGGTTATGCTTTCTGAATGGCTCATATTTCGTCCTCAAGTTCGTGGGTTAGTTCGTTGACTTGATGCATAACGCCAATGGCATCATCGACATCAATTTTAAAAGCGATACCGGTCCCGGGTTTACTGTCAAATTCGCCCGCACTGGCTATTTTCTCCAGAATATGACGACTTATATGTTCTTCGACTAAAAACAGTAAAACATTGCGTTGCGTTTCAAGGGTTAATCCTAAGAAGGTTTTAGGTTGGTCGATTCCCTCGCCGCGGGCATTGTTAATAACGGTCACGCCTTTGGCACCATGACGACGCGCCGTATCGAGTACGGTCTCTGTTTTGTCATCTTCGACAAAGGCAATAATTAATTTGAAGTGCATGATATAACCTCGATATTAACAGGAAGATTTACGACGGTTCAGCCAGTGGGAAATTTGGGCATAAGCTAGGACCGTCATGATAGGAAATAAACTGGCGAATGCGATGAGGCCAAAACCATCGAGTAAGGGGCTTCGTCCGGGGATAGAAGAGGCCAGTCCCAGTCCCAGTGCAGTGACTAAGGGAACAGTGACCGATGAAGTGGTAACGCCGCCCGAGTCGTAAGCCAGACCAATAAGTAACTTAGGTGCAAAAAAGGTTTGAATAATGACGGTACCATAGCCGACTAAAATGTAGAGATATAATTCGGTACCGGTAATGATTCGATAGCTACCGAGTGTAATTCCAAAAGCAACGCCGAGTGCAACAGCTAAGCGCAGACCTAATGCATGGATAGTGCCGCCAGAAATGGCCTCGGCCTTAATGGCGACAGCCATTAAGGACGGTTCAGCTAAGGTCGTGGCGAAACCAATGCTGGCGGCAAATAAATAGACCCAGCCATAAGCATACCAGGGTGTTTCGGAAGGGGAGGCGTTGGGGGCGATAAAGTCAGAGTGGGTCAGTTGTTGAGCCATGAGTTCACCCAGTGGAAAAAGTGCGCGTTCAAGACCTTCTAAAAAACAGGTGATTCCGACTAGAACGAAAACAAAACCAATCATTGTTTTTTTAAAATGTGGTATGGGCTTTCGGATAATAACAAGCTGAAAAACTAAGATGATCAGTAAAATAGGGAGAATGTCCCAGGCAGTTGCGAATAGGGTCTGGGTAAAATGATCGAGCCATTCGATCACAATAGCATCCCGTAAATCATGACAAATATTATGGGCGTGAGCGAGGCAAAAGCGATTAATCCAAAACCATCGGTCACAGGGTTTCTGCCTTTAATAGCTTTGGCAAGTCCAATGCCCAGAGCGGTCACTAAGGGTACGGTAATGGTTGAAGTCGTAACGCCGCCGGTATCGTATGCAATGCCGATGATATGTTTAGGTGCAAACGGTGTGATTACGATAATAGCCAAATAGCCGTAAATAATTAGGTGCTGTAATTTCCAACCATAGATGATTCTTAATACCCCCAGTAGTATGGCAAGACCAACCGATAATGCAACAGTAATACGAAGACCGAGAGCATACTGTAAAACGGATGTGGTCGAGTTTTCAAGGAGTCCTTCGTTTTGGGCAATTTTGGCGGCTTCAGTGGCAATCGCAATTAAGGCCGGTTCTGCAATAGTAGTGCTAAAGCCTAAGCAAAAAGAAAAACAAAGCAGCCAGAATAGACTGCCTTTTTGAGCAAAGGCTTGCGCCATTGATTCACCAATAGGAAATAAACTTTGCTCTAATCCTTGAATGAATAACGTTAAGCCGAGCACGATAAAAAGAGTGCCGGTAATGAGATTAACGACATCGGGAATAGGTTGTTTTATGACCAGAAACTGAAAAATAAGGATTACAGTAAGCATGGGGATCAGATCCGCAAAGCTACGAAATATCTGGGTGATAAAACGGTTTCTGAATACAGCCATTAGTTGTAAGAGCCAAGAAATTTTATACAGCGTTAGGTGAAATCATCCTACCACAGAACAAAAAAATAGACCGAGTATTAAAAAAATAAGGTGTAACATAAATGTAACTTATGGGTCATTAAAATGAATATGTTAAAGCTTAACCTAGCGTCTGGTTCTTAATCTATTATGTGAGGGAGTTTTGAGATAATGTCGACGCCAAGCGTTAACATACGTGGCCGCATTGGCTGTATAAAAAATAGAAATTTAATATGTTTAGAGGGTTAGTTTTTCTGGTTGTAAATTGAAAACTGTATTATTAGCCCCAATATCTAACCATGAGATAGGATTTTAATAGGGCATGTTATGCAATTAGATAAATTAACAAGCAAATTTCAAGAGGCGTTGGCGGATGCGCAGGGGCTGGCTATGGCGGGAGAAAACCCGGCTATCGAGGCGGTCCATGTGTTGGAAGCGTTGTTAAATCAGACGGGTGGGAGTCTCTTGCTGCTATTTAAAAAAGTGCAAGGAGATTTTGATTTACTGCGTTCATTAATAACATCTGAATTACAAAAACTACCGACGGTAACCGGTTCCAATAGTGTTGTCTCAGTTTCCCATACGTTGAGGCAGGTACTGAATAGTGCTGATGAATTAGCACACCAGTATCAGGACAAATATATTTCCAGTGAGATCTTTTTGTTAGCGCTTTATGACGATAAAAACGTGTTACGGTCCATTTTAGAAAAATCTGATTTTCCACGGTTGGCGCTAGAAGGTGCGATTCGGGAAATTCGTAATGGCCAAGTTGTGACCGATCAAAATGCTGAAAATCAGCGTCATGCCTTACAAAAATATACCTCAGATCTGACTGAGTTGGCTGAACAGGGGAAACTGGATCCTGTTATTGGGCGAGATGATGAAATACGCCGAACGATACAAGTTTTGCAACGTAGAACAAAAAATAATCCGGTTTTGATCGGTGCGCCGGGTGTTGGGAAAACAGCTATTGTTGAGGGTTTAGCGCAACGCATTATAAACGGGGAAGTGCCAGAAGGGTTGAAGGGTCGGCGTGTTTTATCGCTCGATATTGCCGCTTTAGTTGCCGGCGCGAAGTTTCGCGGTGAATTTGAAGAACGTTTAAAAGCAGTTCTGAAAGATGTTTCTAAACAAGAAGGAAATATCATTATTTTTATTGATGAGTTACATACCATGGTGGGGGCAGGGAAAGCAGAAGGGGCTATGGATGCGGGGAATATGCTTAAGCCAGCGTTGGCCAGAGGAGAGTTGCATTGTGTAGGTGCGACAACCTTAGATGAGTATAAGCAGCATATTGAAAAGGATTCAGCATTGGAGCGCCGATTCCAAAAGGTGTTGATTGAAGAGCCTTTAGTTGAAGATACCATTGCAATTTTACGTGGTCTAAAAGAGCGTTATGAGGTGCATCACAGCGTGACGATTACGGATCCTGCCATTGTTGCAGCCGCCACATTATCTCATCGTTATATAACTGGTCGTCAATTGCCTGATAAGGCCATTGATTTAATCGATGAAGCAGCGAGTCAAATACGATTGGAAATGGATTCTAAACCTGAGTCAATGGATAAACTGGAGCGTCGCCTTATTCAGTTTAAAATTGAAAAAGAAGCGTTAGCAAAAGAATCTGATGAGGCTTCTCATAAGCGTTTAGCGACTCTGGATGAGCAGGTTTATGATTTAGAAAAGCAGTTTTCTGATTTGGAAAAAATTTGGAAATCTGAAAAAGTATCTTTGCAGGGCTCAGCAACGATTAAGGAAAAATTAGAGAAAGCCCGGTTAGAATTAGAAGTCGCTAATCGTAGTCATGACTTTGCCCGTATGTCAGAGTTGCAGTACGGTAGTATTCCGCAATTGGAAAAAGAGCTCAATTATTTTGATAATGCCGAAAAACAGCCGCTCACCTTATTAAGAAATAAGGTAACCGAATTGGAAATTGCTGACGTAGTTGCTAAATGGACGGGGATCCCTGTTGCTAAGATGATTGAAGGCGAACGTGAAAAATTACTTCGGATGGAGCAAGCATTAGCAGAGCGTGTTATTGGCCAACGAGAAGCATTAACGGCAGTCAGTCATGCGATAAGACGATCACGATCAGGTCTTTCAGAACCTAATCGTCCTAATGGATCTTTTCTTTTTTTAGGGCCTACTGGTGTAGGTAAAACAGAGTTATGCAAGGCCTTAGCCGCGTTTTTGTTTGATACTGAAGAGGCGATTGTTCGTGTTGATATGTCTGAATTTATGGAGAAACACAGTGTTGCCCGTTTGATTGGTGCCCCACCGGGCTATGTCGGTTATGAGGACGGTGGTTATTTGACGGAAGTGGTTAGAAGAAAACCTTACGCTGTGATTCTGCTGGATGAAATTGAAAAAGCCCATGTGGATGTTTTTAATGTGTTACTTCAGGTTTTAGATGAGGGGCGTTTAACTGATGGGCAAGGGCAAACAGTTGATTTTCGTAATACGGTAATTGTTTTAACGTCTAATTTAGGATCAACGCTGATTCAGGAATACACCGATGATGAAAATTATTCCGAAATGAAAAAAGCAGTAATGGCTGTGGTTGCTGAAAATTTCCGTCCTGAATTTATTAATCGCATTGATGAGACGATTGTTTTTCATTCCTTAGGAAAAGAGCAAATAAGAGCAGTTACAGCAATACAAGTAAATCTCTTAATTGCTCGATTAGCAGCAATGGGTATTGAATTAGTTGTGTCGGAGCGAGTATTAGACCATTTGGCAACCTCAGGGTTTGATCCTGTCTATGGTGTCAGGCCATTAAAGAGAACCATTCAAAATCAACTTGAAAATAGCTTAGCAGAGCAATTGTTAGCAGGTGTGTTTGCTGCCGGAGATGTGATCAATTGTGACTTTATAGACGGTCAATATTCGTTGATTAAGCATTAACCTATTTGTTTAATATTGGGGTTTAATAAACTTTTTTATGGCATCATTTAGTTATATTCCATAATCTGTTAATAGGGTTTTATTTTAAGGTAAGGGGAATTTATGAATTCTGCCAAAATATTGGTGGTTGAAGATGAGGAGCCTATTCGGCAAATGTTGCTCATAGTGCTAGAGAATGCCGGCTTTGATGTTCAATGTACTCAGGATGTGCGTGAAGCGCGGGAATCTATAGCAGAGTCTATGCCTGATTTGATCTTGTTAGATTGGATGTTGCCAGATATTTCAGGGGTTGATTGGTGTCGTCAGCTTAAAAGAGATTTATCCTTAAAAGAATTGCCGGTTATTTTGTTAACAGCCAGAGGGTCGGAGGAAGACAAGGTGAGGGGGCTTGAAGTCGGTGCTGATGATTACATGACAAAGCCTTTTTCGCCGAGAGAAATGGTGGCGAGGATTAAGGCTGTACTCAGGCGTACAGGAAAATCATTTACTAAGACTAAAGTTGTGGTGAATGACTTAATATTAGATACGGATCGTTATCAATTGTCGTACCAAGGCCGTGATGTTCCCGTCAGCCCAACCGAGTTTAAATTAATGCAGTTTTTTATGACCCATCCTGGGAAAGTCTATAACCGAACACAATTGCTTGATAATGTTTGGGGGCGTACGGCGTATATTGAGGAGCGTACGGTAGATGTGCATATTCGACGCCTTAGAAAGGTGTTGTCCGAGCATGGTTGTGGTGACTTAGTAAAGACAGTGCGAGGGTTTGGTTATCGTTTTTCATCGTAGTGTGGTTTTATGAGTTTTTGGGTGTCGGCCATTGTTGAATTGCTCGCTTATTTATTAATTGCAGCATTATTTAGTTTAATGTGGGGGCACTTTTTTATTTGGGCCTTTGGGGCATTGTTAATACTTTTATGCCACCAGTTCTGGCAATTGTCAATTTTAGTGAAAAGGCTCGATGCCTACAAAATAAAAGGCATGCCGAACTCTAAAGGTGTTTGGTATTGGGTCTATTTTTATTTGGGCAAGGTTCATCAGCGCCATCGTCAAACCAAAAAGCGGCTTGGAAATTTACTTAACCAGTTTTATAAATCAACGGCCACCTTACCTGATGCCGCTATTGTGCTTAATTTAGATGATGAGATTGAGTGGTTTAATGATTCGGCCAGAGAGCTTATTGGGTTAAAGAAGAAAAATTTAGGTGCTCATGTTTTAAGTGTTGTCAATCACCCGTTATTAGTAAATTATTTGAGCACCAGAGATTTAAGTGAAACGGTTGTTATTACCTCGCCGGTTAATAAAGGGATCTTTTTAGAGTTCAGGTTTCTGGTTCATAATAATGACCTGCGGTTATTATTAGCTCAAAACGTAACTAAATTAAAGAAAGTTGAAGATGTGCGGCGTGATTTTATAGCGAATGTATCGCATGAGTTGCGAACGCCTTTAACTGTTATAAAAGGTTATGTGGAAACCCTTCAAGATACCGATGATGGGGCATCAACTTTTCTGACTGACAGTTTTTCTAGAATGGCGCAGCAGACCTCGCGAATGGAGGGGTTGGTTGAGGACTTGCTTTTATTAGCACGCCTTGAATGTAAACCTGACGAGGATATTGAATCGCTAGAATTGCTTGATTCTATTGATGTGTCAGAGGTGCTTGCCCGTTTGTGTCTTTCGGGGGATGGTATTGATACGTTACATTCTCGGCTAAATTTATCGCTTCAGTCAGGGTTGAAGATTCGGGGTAAAGCCAAAGATCTGGAGAGTGTTTTTACCAACATGATCGTTAATGCGATGAAATACTCCGATGAAGATTCAAAAATTGATATTAGTTGGAAAGTGGTTTCGAGCGGCGTTAAGTTTGAGGTGCAAGATTATGGCGATGGTATAGCAGAGGAGCATATTCCACGGCTAACAGAACGTTTTTATCGGGTTGACGTGGGGCGTAGTCGTGAAAAAGGCGGAACAGGCTTGGGGTTGGCTATCGTTAAGCATGTGTTGGCTAATCATGATTCTAAATTAATAATTACCAGTAAAGTAGGAGAAGGGAGTCGATTCAGTTGTATTTTTCCGCGCTCTCGTTGTTGTTAGTCGTGTAATAGCCGTTGTGTTATTCGTGCGATCAATATCATATCTATGGCATAATTAAGTTTTTTTAATGCTTTTATAAGGTCACGAGGGGACTTATGCCAGTCGATATATTATTAACCGTTATCGCAACGTCAGTTATTCAGTCAATCTTTGGCGTGGGTGTTTTGTTGTTTGGAACGCCGTTGTTATTGTTATTGGGTTATGATTTCTTAGATGCATTGATTACCCTTTTGCCTATTTCTATTGCAATTAATTCATTCCAGATTCTTAAACACTATAGTCATATTGATATTGGTTTTTATAAAAATGTCTTGATTTATACCATTCCATTTGTGGTGTTATTTTTATTTATTGTTACGGCTGCCAAAATTAATATTGGCTTTTTAGTCGGGTTGTTTTTAATTTTTGTTGCGTTAAAAAGCTATTCAGAAAAAGTTGAGAAAATGATGGTATCTCTGGTTGGATATGAGAAAACTTATTTGGCCGTCATGGGTATTGTTCATGGTTTAACAAATCTCGGTGGATCGTTATTGACGGCGATTGTGCATGGGAAGCAATATCAAAAGGATATGACGCGCGTTACGGTGGCAGTTTGTTATGCGACCTTTGCCGTTTTTCAGATTGTAACGTTGTTCTTTTTAGTGGACAGTTATGAGTTGTCATACAGTAATAATATGGCCTTTTTGCATGTTGGAGTCATTATGTTTTTGTTAACCGAAGAGGTTGTTTATCAGAAGATTGATAATGACAAGTACAGTAAAATTTTTGCCGCCTTTTTGTTTGCTTCAGGGCTTGTGTTAGCTATTAAATCTTTTTAATAGTGTAAGGCTGTGTTTTTTAGTAGTTTAAGGCTGGCTACGGGCTGTTTTTTATTGTTATTTACGACGGGTGTTAGTGCTTTTAGCTATACCATCTCGGTTTCTGAGCAGGCATTGCAAGATCATTTATCTGCAATTAAACCGATGGAGAAACGCAGTCATTTATATCGCATTAGTTTAAGTCATCCGCAGGTAGATCTTATTGAGGGGAGTGATCGCATTCACTTCTCAATTCAAATTTCGTTGAGTATTTTGGGTGCGATTCAGAGTCAAGGGCTTGTTAAAGTTTCTGGAAAAGTTGAATATAACCCTGAAACGAGCCAGTTCTTTTTGATTCAGCCAACAGTGGAGGCTATTGAAATAGCGCATATGCCTATCGCCACGGTTGAGAAAATTCAAGCAGTTATTCAAAAGATTGTCGGCAAAGCGTTGACTAAAGTGGAGCTTTATCAATTACACGATCGGGATGTTAAGCAAAAAATGCTTAAGGCTGTTTTACAGTCTGTTGTCGTTAGTCAGGATGAGCAGTTACTCATCACGCTAAAAGCCTTCTAGCCGGAAACGTACCTAAAATAATTGCATGGACTGAACCCCATGAATCTGGTGTAAATTATCAGTATTATGGCTTTTTTGTAGGATCTCTTGAGCTTATTCGTCCCGTGAATGAGAGTAAAAGTCGCCTATCTTAATGAACCAAGTTTAATAAAATCCCTGCTGCAACCGCAGAGCCAATGACGCCGGCTACATTTGGCCCCATTGCATGCATGAGCAGGTGGTTGTGTGGGTTGTTTTCAAGGCCGACTTTATTTGCCACCCGAGCAGCCATTGGTACTGCAGAAACGCCAGCAGCACCAATTAAAGGATTAATGGGTGTTTTGCTGAAAGCATTCATGAGTTTTGCCATCAGTACGCCGGTAGCGGTACCAATGCAAAAGGCAATCGCGCCTAAGGTCAGAATGCCTAATGTTTCTGGCTGAAGGAAGGATTCGGCATTAAGCTTAGAGCCGACAGCAAGCCCAAGGAAAATAGTAACAATATTGATCAGCGCATTTTGGCTGGTATTGCTGAGTCGTTCAACAACACCGCAAGAACTCATTAGGTTACCAAAACAGAACATACCAATGAGCGGTGTTGCAGAAGGCAGTAATAATGCGGTTAAGAGAATGAGAGCAAGTGGGAAAATGATCTTTTCTGTTTGGCTCACGTGCCGAAGTTGATGCATTTCAATTTTACGTTCTTCAGGCGTTGTTAGGGCGCGCATAATAGGAGGCTGGATTAACGGTACTAACGCCATGTAAGAGTAGGCGGCAACCGCAATCGCACCGAGTAGTGCAGGCGCGAGCTTTGAGGCGACATAAATCGCTGTGGGTCCATCAGCACCGCCGATGATCGCAATGGCGGCAGCATCTTTGAGGGTAAAGTCCAGTCCTGGAATAGCGTTGAGTGCTAAAGCGCCAAGAAGGGTAGCAAAGATCCCGAATTGTGCGGCGGCACCAAGGAGTAAGGTCTTAGGGTTAGCTAACATGGGGCCAAAATCAGTCATAGCACCCACGCCCATAAAAATAAGCAATGGGAAAATACCGGTTTTAATGCCGCCATATAAATAGTAAAGAATGCCACCGGTTTCGGTCATTCCGGAGCCAGGGATGTTGCTTAAAATGGCGCCAAAACCAATAGGGAGAAGCAATAGGGGTTCAAAACCTTTTTTAATGGCGAGAAAAATCAGTAAAAAGCCAACAGCCATCATAATGGCTTGGCCACTTTCTAGATTATATATTCCGGTGCTTTCCCAGAGTAAGGTCAGATTTTCCATGGCTATATTTTAAAGATATTATTTAGATAAGGATGGTTTAGTTTTATATTTACAGGGTAATAAGGACTTGTCCGACCGCGACCGCATCGCCTTCTTTAACATGGATGGCAGAAACAGTGCCGCCAAATTTAGTTCGAATTTCTGTTTCCATTTTCATAGCCTCAAGGATTATAGTGATTTCATCTTCTGAGACGGTAGCACCGACAGTCGTATTGATTTTGAAAATATTGCCGGCCATGGGGGAGGTTATAGTTTCTCCGGAACTGACAGTTGAGGGTATTGTGGGTTCTGCGCCTGCCGCCGCGGGTTGAATATCAAAATCGGCATCACCGGGTCCGACAGCGACGTGGTAGTTTTTACCCTCGACAGTAACCGTGTAAGTTTCGATGGGGGGTTGTTCTGAAAAGGCATGGGCCTTTGCAAAAGCTTCAGGATCGGGTGCTGCCTCAAAAGCACTTGGGTTACCGCGGTTTTGGATAAACTTCCAACCGACTTGATAAAACAGGCCATCAATTAAAGCGTCTTCTTCAATGTTTTTAGCCAGTGTTACATTCTGAACTTGAGCTTTGTCTTTAACATGTTCAATGAGCTTATTCATTTCCGGTAGAATTTTATCTGCAGGACGACAAGTAATGGCAGATTCGCCGTTAAGGACGCGCTCTTGTAACGTTTTATTAACGGGGGCTGGGGTGGTGCCATATTCGCCTTTCAGGACTCCAGCAGACTCTTTTGTGATGGTTTTATAGCGTTCACCGGTGAGGATATTAATGACGGCTTGTGTACCCACAATTTGTGAGGTGGGCGTGACTAGGGGAATGAAGCCAAGGTCTTCCCGGACGCGAGGAATTTCTTCCAGAACGGCATCAAATTTATCAGCAGCGCCCTGCTCTTTAAGTTGGCTTTCCATGTTAGTGAGCATGCCGCCGGGCACCTGGCTCACTAATATTCGGCCGTCTACACCTTTTAAACTGCCTTCAAATTGCGCATATTTTTTACGAATATCCCTAAAGTAGGCGGCAATTTCTTCTAGCAAGGTTAAGTCCAGGCCGGTTTGAGTGGCTTGGTTTTGTAGACTGGTGACAATGGTTTCGGTGGGGCTGTGTCCATAAGTCATACTCAGCGATGAAATAGCGGTATCTACATTATCAAGACCTGCTTCAATGGCTTTAATATAAGTAGCAACGCTGAGGCCGGTTGTAGCATGGCAATGCATATGGATGGGAATATCAACGCTGGCTTTGAGTTTACTCACTAACTTGTAGCCGTCATAGGGCGTTAATAAGCCTGCCATATCTTTAATGCAAATGGAGTGAGCGCCCATATCTTCAATTCGTTTGCCTAAACTGACCCATAAATCAATATTGTGGACCGGGCTAACGGTGTATGAAAGTGTTCCTTGTGCATGTTTGTCTGTTTCCAGTACCGCGTTGACCGCGCGTTCGATATTGCGCATATCATTCATGGCATCGAAAATTCGGAAAACATCAATACCGTTGATGGCGCAGCGCTCAACAAATTTGTCGACAACATCATCCGCGTAGTGGCGATAGCCGAGAATATTCTGACCTCGGAATAACATTTGTTGCGGGGTGTTGGGCATAGCATCTTTCAGGAGTCGTAACCGTTCCCAGGGGTCTTCGCCTAAGTAGCGAATACAGGCGTCAAACGTAGCGCCACCCCAGGATTCAATTGACCAGTAGCCAACTTGATCAAGTTTTCCACAAATGGGCAGCATATCTTCTATTCGTAAGCGTGTTGCCAGAATAGATTGATGAGCATCACGTAAGGCGACCTCGGTTATGCCGATAGGTTGATTTGCTGTTGCCATACTCATTTTCCTTGTTACTGACTTAAATTTGGGTTATGTAAAAGCATTCGGATGCTTTGTTTGGTTTTGCAAATGTTTTAAATTATTTCGTGCGATAGCGGTTTACAGCAATGGTAATCGCAGCCACAATATTACTATCAATTTCTTGGTTTGTTGTCGTGGGGGCTGTCTCCGCGGGTATTGATTGGAATCGTTGTATGCAGAAGGACATGATTGAAATGCTACAAATAAGTAACACCAAAAATAAGAATACAATGCCCATGCCAAGGCCCATTAATTCCAGTCCCAAGGGGATGTTATTAGTCATTGATGTGAGTTTTATTAGTTTAAATTAAAAATATAATAAATTATATCATAGTCCCAATGGGTGTAAATAAACTGCACTACAGGGTCGATATTGTACAAAAAAATTAACCGATTTTAATAGTTTTAACGGCCATTTTATGGCCCTTAATTGCTATAAAGGGCGGCGTTATTTTAGTGTTAATAAGGTAAAGTAATCAGTAATGAGGGAATTATGTCTAAAAAACAAATGTGTGATGCAGATTGGAAGAACCAGTTAACCCCTGAGCAATACGCCGTTTGTCGTGGTAAAGGTACCGAGGCGCCTTTTGTAGGTGAATATACGGATTGTCATGATCATGGTATCTATCATTGTGCTTGTTGTGCTCAGCCGCTGTTTGATTCTGTGACAAAATTTGATTCAGGTTCCGGGTGGCCGAGTTTTTGGGATGTTTTGAATTCTGAAAATATTTGTCAAATTGAAGATATGAGTCATGGAATGCGGCGAATCGAGGTGACCTGTAACCATTGTGATGCGCATCTAGGACATGTTTTTGAAGATGGGCCTTTGCCGACGGGTCTTCGCTATTGCATTAATTCAATTTCACTACATCTGGAAAAGGCTGATGAAGAGAACTGATTTTTATCGTGAACAGGCAGAAGCGTTATTAGCGTTTATTGATGCTTCGCCAAGTCCTTGGCATGCGGTTGAGACCGTTAAGCAGCAATTGCATGCCCATGGTTTTAGCCCCTTAGATGAAAAGATTGAATGGGACTTGATGGCAAAGGGGCGTTATTATGTTGTGAGAGGGGGGTCTTCTATTGTTGCGTTTATAGTTGGTCATGAGCCTTTAGTTGAACGCGGGTTTAATATTATTGGTGCGCATACCGATTCGCCGGGTCTGCGTGTTAAACCCAATGCGAGTTCTATTGACGCTGGGTTATTAAGAGTGGGCGTTGAAGTTTATGGGAGTCCGATTTTGGCAACTTACGCTGACCGGGATTTAAGTTTAGCCGGTTGTGTAAGTTATAGGGATGAGGACGGGACGATAAATAATAAGACAGTCCTGTTTGAAAAGCCGTTATTGAGGCTGCCAAATTTGGCGATTCACATGAATAATAAGGTGAATGACGAGGGGTTAAAGTTAGATAAACAAACAGCGTTACCGCTAATATTGGCAACAGTCGAAGATGTGTTGCCAGAATCCTTGCAGTTTAAAGAATTAATTGCGGCTCAATCAGGGCTATGTGGGTCTGCTATTTTATCTTGGGAGCTTTGCAGTTATGATACGCAGCAGGGAACATTGTGGGGCCTGAACGATGAGTTTCTAGCAAGTTCTCAATTAGACAATTTAGCGTCTTGCCATGCCGCAGTTGCCGCATTTTTAAATGATGAGGTGATGGCGTCATCGGCAACGAAAGTTTGTGCTTTTTTTGATCATGAAGAGATTGGTAGTGAAAGCACCAAAGGGGCCTCCGGGAGTTTTTTACCGGATGTCTTGATGCGCATAGGCGAGTCAATGTTAGCCGGTAAAGAAAGTTATTTTAGGGCTTTAAGCCAAAGTTTTATGATGAGTGTGGATATGGCACATGCTTACCAACCCAGTTTTTCCTGGGCTTATGAGCCGAAACATCGTGTCAGCGTCAATAAGGGACCCGTTATAAAAGTGAATGCTAATCAGCGTTATGCGACGGACAATATTGCTGAAGCCATGTGTGTCGATTGGTGCCATCAGGCGGGTGTGCCGGTGCAGAAATATTCACATCGAACCAATTTAGGTTGCGGGAGCACGATTGGTCCAATTGTTTCAGCTAAATTAGGCATACGGTCTGTCGATTTAGGGAATCCCATGTGGGCGATGCACAGCCTGCGAGAGAGTGCGGGGGTGAATGATCACGGCGACATGATTAAGATGATGCGGCAATTCTTCCAGCATTAACCGCAGTCTGTCGTTGTTAAAACAGCATTGACGGTTAATGGTGTGTCAGGTTACAGGGGGGCGTTAAGTTAGTGCTTTGAAGCCAATGTCGGTTCGATAATACATTTGCTCCCAGTGTATGGTGCTCACTAATTGATAAGCATTGGTTTGGGCATCGCTTAGGTTGTTACCTAAGGCACAGGCACAAAGAACGCGGCCACCTGCTGTGACTGTTTGGTTCTTTTCTAAACAAGTACCCGCGTGGAATATTTTTTGCTCGGGTGTCATTGCTGAGTTCAGTCCTTCAATAATATTGCCTTTTTTGTAGCTTTCGGGATAGCCGCCTGCAGCGAGAACGACCCCTAAGGCGGGTCGCTCATCCCAAACGGTTGTTTTTTCGTGTAGACGATGGTCTAAAGCGGCTAAACACAATTCAACTAAATCGCTTTGTAATCGCATCATAATAGGTTGGGTTTCAGGGTCGCCAAAGCGGCAATTATATTCCAGAACTTTTAAAGTGCCGTTTGGGCTGATCATTAAACCGGCGTATAAGAAACCGGTATAGGGCATGCCGTCAGCAATCATCCCATCTAATGTGGGTTGAATGATTTCATCGAGAACCCGTTGGTGTATTTCTGGTGTCACTAAAGGGGCCGGAGAATAGGCGCCCATGCCGCCTGTATTCGGACCCAAGTCGCCGTTATTGAGAGCCTTGTGGTCTTGAGAGGTCGCCATGGGGAGGGCGGTTTTACCGTCAGCGATAACAATAAAGCTGGCCTCTTCACCCGGTAAAAATTCTTCAATAACAACACGATGACCCGCTTCGCCAAAAGCATTGCCGGCTAGCATATCTTGAACGGCAGTAATGGCCTCTGATTCAGTCTGGGCAACGATAACGCCTTTTCCAGCCGCGAGTCCATCGGCTTTAACTACAATAGGGGCGCCTTTTTTCTGAATATAACGGATTGCTGAATGAATATCGGTAAAGGTTTGGTATTCGGCCGTAGGGATGTCATGGCGGGCCATAAAGTTTTTACAAAAGGTTTTCGAGCCTTCTAATTGCGCTGCTGCCGCATGGGGGCCAAAACAGTTAAGCCCCATTGCTTGAAAGCGGTCTACAATGCCGGCAACAAGGGGAACCTCAGGGCCAATAATAGTCAGGGCAATGTTGTTTTTTTGTGCGAAGATGATTAAAGCATCAATATTTGTTGCGTCGATGGTTACATTTTCTATGCCGGGTTCAAGGGCTGTGCCAGCGTTTCCGGGGGCAACATAAACGGTGCTGGCTTGTTTTGATTGACGGGCCTTCCAGGCTAAAGCATGTTCGCGGCCACCGCCTCCTATGATTAGAATGTTCATGAGTAACGTTTATCTGTTGAGTATGAATGTGTCAGTTGGGGGCTAGAATCAGTGTCTGAAATGCCGCATAGCGGTAAAGACCATGGTCATATTATGTTCATCCGCAGCGGTAATTATTTCTTCATCCCGAATGGATCCGCCGGGTTGGATGACTGCGGTAATCCCAGCTTCTGCAGCTGAATCAATGCCGTCTCTGAATGGGAAGAAAGCATCTGAGGCCATGGCTGAACCTGCGACTTCTAAGTTTTCATCAGCGGCTTTAATGCCGGCAATCCGTGCTGAATAAACAC
>MPSY01000257.1 GCA_001901525.1 Methylococcales bacterium OPU3_GD_OMZ
CCCTACTCGCTTTGGCGATTGGGAAAAAAACGGTCGCTGTATAGATTTTTAATGTCAGTACATCAGTCAGACCATTATTCATTTCTGGTTAAATTTTACCCGTCACGGGGGGTGTTCTACGTGGGTATTGTGGTCCATGTTTTAGCACTTGTCGCCTGTTTTTTTACCGGGGTAGCGTTGATAGTTAAGAGTTTGATTTTTATGATGGTCTTGGTGAGTTTGTCTCGCCAATTTTACATTTTTAAACCACAGCAACGGGCACAATTAAAATATAGCGGTGTGCAAGGTTGGAGCTATGGGCAGGGGGAGCAGGAATTAACGCCAATAACCATTTTGCCTTCAACGGTGATAACCACTCGATTGGTAATTATTCATGCGTTAAATGAAAATCAGCAGTGGCAAGCCATTGTTATTGGCTATGATTCGTTAGCGGATGATTCTTTCAGACAATTACGGGTTAATTTGAAAGTATTAGATTAAAGTAACAAGACTATTTAATTTTTTACGGGACATAATTTCGCTTATAATAGCGGGCAATTATTGTTAGTCTCACTAGCGGCCGTCTGTAGTCAATTTCTAGCTGCGATTTCTAATTCATTTTTTATTTAAGCATCTCATTGTTAAGAGGATTTTATGGCGCTCTATTGCGGAATTGTCGGTTTGCCAAATGTAGGTAAATCAACGTTGTTTAATGCCCTAACCGAAGCAGTTATTGCTGCTGAGAACTACCCCTTTTGTACTATCGACCCCAATGTGGGTGTGGTAACGGTTCCAGATGTACGCTTAGATAAATTGTCTGAAATTGTGAAGCCACAAAAGGTTATTCCTACGACCATTGAATTTGTAGATATCGCTGGTTTAGTTGAAGGGGCTTCAAAAGGTGAGGGGC
>MPSY01000148.1 GCA_001901525.1 Methylococcales bacterium OPU3_GD_OMZ
AACAAAAAAATCAACACCGCACCGGGATACACAAAACACACTAAAGCGCTTAAAAGCCGCATCACACCCCTGTACCCCACGTAAAACAACTCACTGACCCATACCCCTGTTCTCTCAAGCACCCCTTATCAGCACGCCCTAACCCTAACGCCCTTTGGGCCTTACATGCCAGACCGTCCACCCCGTAAACTAACCCTACCATTTATTAAGCACTCCTTTCTCAACTAAAATCGTTTCTTAAGATACTGAAGCACCAAAGCGGCCTTAAAGCGCGCACCGGCGGTATTTAAGGCACTGTAACCCTGATAAACCCTGTGCCAATGCTGGTTCATAACCTCAGAACCCTGGATCATCTGAACCTGATCTAAGTAAAGCGCTATCGCCTCGCGCGCCAAGGCCGTATGACCGGTTGCAACATTATCAATCGCAATATGTACATCCACTATGGCTGAATCAATCTGCCAATACTTTAATTCATCGCGCAATGTCATATATTGCCGACCCAAACCGCTAAGTTCTATCGCCAGATTAACCCCCAACAATTCAGGTAAAAAACGATTTCCACACAAAGAAAGCGCCGTTAAAAAAACCGGTATATCAAAAGCACTGTTCAAAAAACCACGGTGCGCGCTAAAATCGCGGGTATGCACAAGCGGTAGCTCGATATTTAAACTGGCCAGTAAGCGACGGTAAATACAGGGGTGATTTTTAAGCACATCGCCATTGCCCATTTCATCGCTATAAATCTTTTGCAACAAATCACCGACCGCCTGATAAGGTGATAACTGTAACTGGCTTGCCCCTTGAAGCCAACAACCATCGGCCAGAATAGTCGGTGCTAATTGTTCAATACCCCAAATATAAGTTGCCTTAGACACCCGTGCCGGCGCTTTGAATGCTTGATACCCGGTTATCCCCCGCTGGTAGATCGTTGCAATAAATTGATCGAGCCGGTCATGCTCGTACACGTTAAAAGGCACTTTATTCAACCACCGTGCAAGGCGTAGCACCTTCGTAACACGGCCTGTAGCGCTGTCGATCACTTCCGGGTAACATTCACTATTGACCAGATAATAAAACAAGTCCCGATTCGACAAGGTTTCAAAATTAATGGTCTGGCGACACAAGTCTTGTGGTTCACGCGCAATTGATCCTACGACTGTTTGTATGCTGTGCGGCCGCATTGCACTTTGCCTGCCCCCCGCTTCAAGCCAACGCTTTAATAACCCCAGGTCCTCATTGTTCAAAACCCCAAACATCGGACCTTTAAATTCAAAGAGCGCCAACAACGGGCTGCGCTCAATTGCCTGTAAATTCACATACGACGACGCGGTTAAGGCCGCCATAAACTCCCTGCTATTAAAGGGTTGTTCAGCAAACCAGTGATCGAGCTTTTTACCGCCCAACAGCGCCTGACCGTGATGCCCCTGTGCCGATGATGCCAGTTTTTTAAATAACGCCTCGATTAATTGCTCATCCGTTTGCGGCCGGCCCCAACGCTCACTAATCGCTTTAACACAGCGCTCAGTCAACTGCCCATACAAACCATACCCTTGTTGAATACGGGGCCAGGTCGCCCCATACCCTGCCGCTTGGGCATCTGTTTCATAACGTTTAATCAGCCCCTGAAGCGCACTCACTTGTCCGGATCTTATCGCGGCCGTTTCTATGAGCAAAGGGTCACGCAGATCTTGGTGCCACTTATCCCCAAACCCCGCTGTCAAAAGATCCAGTACCGACGGTTGCTGGCAATAGGCTAAGGTAAACCCTAAAATCTCAGGCAATAAGGTCCTCGGAAATTGTGCCAGTGCCAACTGTACGGCCGCCAGATCAAAAACAGGCGCGACCCTGTCGGGGTGTTGGCTATAATCCTTTGACGCGATTACCGAGTGCTGAACAGGAGCCGTTAGCACGGACTTATTTAAGTGCTCACTGATGTTAAATAAGCCCATCGCTATTTCATTTTCACCGGTAGCGACCGTTGAAATATGATCCAGCCACCGGGGCGCTGTTTGCAACAACGGCGCTACCTGTTCAATACAGGCCGGAAAATCAACGCTATCTGGAAAAGAGGGTCTAGGCGATTCGGCAAATACGACTAACGGGTCTGCGTTGTCGAGAGCACGCCTTGGGGGATAAAAATGCGTTTTACTTAACTTCAGATGGCTTTTTACAAACTGATAGGCCACCGGTAAAACACTACGGTGGGCTGAAAGATGGATCAGGTTATAAAACAACTCACGGCCATTGGCTTGATAGGCATAAGAGCGCTGATAAAAAGGGTCACTCACCGACCACGGTTCTGTGCTGACGTAAAGCGCATCTTTAACGTTCATCCGTTTTTTTAGTAATCAAATAATCATTAACAACTAAGGCATCAAGACCCGTGGTCATAAACACGGTCAAGCAATCGTCTAAAGAATGAACTAATGGCTTACCCATCACATTAAAACTGGTATTCAGTAACACCGGCACATCCGTTAAATCATAAAATGCTGTGAGCAAAGCATAAAAACGAGCATTACGCTGCTCTGTGACCGATTGCAGACGACCGGTTCCATCAACATGACAAACCGCACCCAGTTGTGAGCGTTTGTCAGGCCTTATAGTTAAGGTTTTATCCATGTAGGGAGAATCCTGATAATGCTCAAAATAATCCGGTCCATATTCAGCTAGAATAGCCGGCGCAAAGGGCCGGTATTTTTCACGAAATTTAATCCGTTGATTAATAACATCCTGTGTTTTAGCAAACCGTGGATCTGCCAGAATACTGCGATTACCTAAAGCTCTGGGGCCAAATTCGGCACGGCCCTGAACCCAGGCGATTAACGCACCGTCCGACAACCGCTTAGCCGTTTCAGCCACAATACGCCCCGGCAAATGCTCGATCGTGAACGCCTGATTAAATTGTTTAAAGTGTTCGACTGCCTGATCGGTAATCACTGAACCCAGATAAGGGCTGACAACCGGCGCCCTCATGACTGCCGGATTTTGTTGGCGAAAGCTCAGCAAAGCGGCACCTAATGCGGTGCCGTCATCAGCCGGTGCCGAAGGAATATGCACGGATTTAAAGCCCGTCTTCTGGGTAATATAGCCATTAAATGCAGAATTCAGCCCACCCCCGCCTGCTAAGGTCAGATTTTCTAAACCGGTCACCTGATGCAGATGTTCTAATAATCCCGTCATTAACTCTTGAAAAAAAAACTGCCCGGTAA
>MPSY01000022.1 GCA_001901525.1 Methylococcales bacterium OPU3_GD_OMZ
CACTTGATCCAGACTTCATTTACAATAGCAATAAACACAGCCATCAAAATAGCGCGCCGCCCATGAAAAAAGAAAACGTCACTATTCCGGTCAATGAAAAAATATCAATTTCTTCCGTTTGGCATACCCCAAATAATTACGCCAGAATATTAATTATTGCACACGGCGCAGGTCACGGTATGACATCTGCCTTTATCAGCCAGCTACACGAGCAAATTGCCGAAAAAGACATCCTTACCATAAAGTTTAATTTTCCCTATATGGAAAACGGCCGAAAAGCTCCCGACCGACCACTTATTCTTGAAACCACTTGGCAAGCCGTTATTAATTTTGTCTTGGAAAAAACCCAAATTCGTCCCGAACAATTATTTATTTCAGGTAAAAGCATGGGGGGACGATACGCAACCCATATTGCTGCTAACACTGATTTAGCGTTAGGGGGAACTATCATCTATGGCTACCCGTTACATGCTCCCGGGAAAACGGATCGTTTAAAAAATGAGCATTTTCCTCAAATCACCTGTCCTTTATTATTTTTCCAAGGAACACGCGATACGCTAGGAAAAATAAACTTATTGGAAGCATCATTCTCAAGATTATCAAGCCAACCCACGTTAACGATTGTAGACGGCGGCGATCATTCATTTAAGCTATTAAAACGCCTGAATAAAAGTCCTGAAACGGTGCTGACCGAATTGACAGAAAAAACCAGCCGGTGGATTAAACAACATTAATCCCTGACAATGTCTGCTGATTTGAGCGCGTCCTGTCAACAATATACTTAAATCAATTTACCCCACAAATCATGTTCATCCGCATCTTCTATTTCGACCTTAACCCAATCACCTACTTGTAGGTGTGTTGCACCATCAATAAAAACTTGACCATCTATTTCAGGGGCATCAAAACGACTGCGGGCAACGGCACCTTCGGCCACCACCTCATCGACTAACACTTGCTCAATCGTGCTAATACGATTGCTCATTTTAGCCCTGCTTATTTCAGCCTGATGTGCCATAAAGCGTTTTAATCGTTCCTCTTTTACCGATTCAGGAACCGGATCGACTAACGCATTAGCAACAGCACCCTTAACCGGCGAATAGGTAAAACACCCCACACGGTCTAATTGTGCGGCAGTCAGAAAGTCTAATAACAACTCAAATTCAGCTTCCGTTTCTCCCGGAAAACCCACTATAAAAGTACTGCGTATAACAATCTCAGGACAAATCTTACGCCATGCCTGAATCCGTTCTAAATTATTTTCTGTCGCAGCCGGACGTTTCATTAATTTTAAAATCCGAGGACTCGCATGTTGAAAAGGTATATCCAAATAAGGCAGAACGTTACCCTCTGCCATTAACGGAATGATCTTATCCACGTGTGGGTAAGGATAAACATAATGCATGCGTACCCACACCCCTAATTTACCCAATGCCCGTGCCAAATCATAAAACTGGGTTTTCCATGCCTGTCCACGCCAAGTACTTTCCCGATATTTAATATCTACACCGTAAGCGCTGGTATCTTGAGAGACCACCAACAACTCCTTAACACCTGCAGCTACAAGTTTTTCAGCCTCCACCAAAACATCGTCAATAGAACGACTCACCAGATCACCCCGCATGGAAGGAATAATACAAAATGTACAGCGGTGATTACAGCCCTCTGATATTTTCAAATAAGCATAATGACTGGGTGTCAATTTCACACCTTGTGGCGGCACTAAATTTTTATAAGGATCTGAAACAATGGGAAGATGATCATGGACCGCAGCAACCACCTGATCATAAGCATGCGCCCCTGTCACACTCAAAACTTGAGGATACTTAGCGCGTATCTCATTTTCTCTGGACCCTAAACAACCGGTCACGATAACCTTACCGTTCTCCGTAATAGCTTCTCCGATACTATTCAGTGATTCTTCAACAGCAGCATCAATAAAACCACAGGTATTGACGACCACTAAATCAGCCGTATCATAATTAGCAACGACCTGATAGCCATCAGTTCGCAGTGTTGTCAAAATACGCTCGCTGTCAACCAAAGCCTTAGGGCAACCTAAACTAATAAATCCTACCGTAGGGTCTTTCATTTTCATCTCTTTTTTATGGATTATTTGCAATAATAATAGCACGCCGTGGCGCAGGCATCCCTTCGCAGGTCAAATCTTGATTATCAGGGTCTAAGAAATCTTGTAATGAATTAAAAGTCATCCATTCCGTGCGGCGCTGTTCATCTACAGTCGTTTGACTCACATCAATTAACCGAATGTTTTTAAACCCACAACGTTTTAACCAAAGGATCAACGCCTCACAACTCGGTAAAAACCAAACATTACGCATTTTAGCGTAACGTTCTCCCGGCATCATCACATGATGACAATCTCCTTCCGTCACCAAAGTTTCCAAAACTAACTCTCCCCCCGGACGCAAACAACTACGCAAATCCTGCAAATGATCAATCGGTGAACGTCGATGGTATAAAACACCCATCGAAAAAACAGTATCAAACAATGCCAAAGATGGCGGTAACTGCTCTAATGTTAACGGCAACACATAGATGGCCGCTTCCCCATAGAGTTTTCTAATAACCTGAAATTGCATCACATTAACTAATGTCGGATCGATGCCAACAACCATTTTGGCTTGTTCGCCCAATATTCGCCAACAGTGATAACCATTACCACAACCCACATCCAACACCAAACGATTACACAATGGCGTTATCGCTTCTTTTAGTCGGTCCCATTTCCAATCAGAACGCCATTCCGTTTCAATAGGAACACCTAAAACATTAAACGGCCCTTTCCGCCAAGGATGAAAAGCATGTAGTTTTTTCTTCAGATCGTCTTGCATGGCCGGCGTCATATCCGTCGCTTGACCAATCGTGACCACACCGTCTCTAAGACCCTCTTGCAAGCCAAAGCCTTCTGGCAACGCCTCGACAATATCTTTCCAAGCAGTCAAACTACCGTGTTTTGACTGACTTAATGCCTGCTCAATTTGAGCAGGCAATAAGCGCACCCATTGTTGAGCATTCGCCTCCGTCAGAACTTCATATAACGGCTGGTAATCAATCATTTCAACGCTAATATCGAGGCAAAATTGAAATACTGAAACCAAACCTCACTGCTCTCAAAACCAATACGACGAAGCCGTTCCTGATGCGCCACTAACGTTTCAGGTAATAAGATATTATCAAGTGCCAACCGTTTTTGACTTATCTCCAGATCGCTATAACCATTGGCCTTCTTAAAGATATGATGCATATCCGTATGTAATTCATTCTGACGATCGTCAGAAAATTGTAACTTCTCCGACAAAATAAGGATGCCGCCCGGTAACAATCCTTGATAAGCATTCGTCAATAGCGACAAACGATCGCTAAGTGGCAAAAACTGCAAGGTGAAATTAAGTACAATGACAGAAGCCCTCTCAATAACAACCTCTCGCACATCTGCTTCGATCACCTGAACCGGTATTAAACCATCATCTTCTTCAACTAGCTGCTGACACTGTGCCACCATTGCCGGTGAATTATCAACAGCAATAATTTCACAGGCCGACTCCGTCATTTGATGCCGCATGGATAACGTCGCAGCACCTAAGGAACAGCCAAGATCATAACAAATACTCTCCGGTTGAATAAAACGCTCAGCCAACAGTCCAATCGCCGAAATCATGGCCCCATAACCCGGCACAGATCGCTGGATCATATCCGGAAAAACAGACACGACAGCGGTATCAAATTTAAAATCGGCCACCTCTGCAAGCGGCTTAGAGAATATTGAATCTACCCGGGACGCCATTATTTACAATCAAATACCCGTCTATTAATGCTCAAGGCGCCAAGGCCGCTAAATTATTTTTTCGTAATTTATCAATCATCGCATCGAAGGAACCAACCCTCTTAACCTGTCCCTTAAAACTACTTCTGTAGTTAGTAACCAAGCTGACACCTTCAATAATAATATCGTAAACCAACCAGGTCCCTTTTTTCAGATGCATTCGATAATTAACTGCGATAGGTTGGACGCCTGGCTGCAAAACCTCTGTTTTGACAACCGTTTTTTTAGCCTCTTTAGCCATTCTCAAGGGCAAATAACGAATTGACCATTCTCTAAATTCCAAAAATGCACGCGTATAAGTTCGAATTAATTTCACCTTGAATTCTTGCTTAAAAATAACCCGTTGCTCAGGGGTTGCCTTTTTCCACAACTTACCCAAAACTAATTTTGAAATACGCTCAAAATCAACACGAGGTTCAATAATCACTGTCACGTTATGGTATACACTTACAAAATCTTTACTAACACCCTCATCTGCTAAACTTTCCTTGAACTGTGTAGAGGCTTCCTTTAAAACAACTTGTGGTGCTAATAAATCAGCTGCCGCGACGTCCTTTAAAGGTATTAGCCACAAAACTAATAGCAAAATCCCTACGCCGTTCCCTATGTTATATCTATTCATTTTTAGATTCTTTAAATTCCTGTTAAGTGTTCTTCTATACTATCGGCAAATTTTTATTATAAATCCCTGATACAATGCGATTTATCAATATTCAACTCTTTATTTTATCTGCAAACCATGGAAAATAACATTCATTTCCCCACAACACGCATGCGACGTCTACGTAGCAGCCACTTTTCAAGACGTTTGGTTCGTGAATCACGGTTAACTGTCGATGACTTAATTTACCCTTTATTTATTATTGAAGGTCACAACTTATCTGAACCCATCCCATCCATGCCGGGAATTAACCGACTTTCAATTGACCGGCTCATTGATGAAGCACAAGAAATTCTGCAATTAGGCATTCCTGCGATCGCCTTATTCCCTGTGCCTGACGCTACGGCTAAATCAGAAGACGCCGAACAAGCCTACAACCCTGACGGCCTTATTCAACGTGCTATCCGAGCGTTAAAATCACAATGCCCGGACTTAGGTCTTATTTCTGATGTAGCCCTAGACCCCTACACCGCACACGGCCAGGATGGCCTTATTAATGAAAAAAACTATGTCTTAAATGATGAAACAATTACCGTTTTAGTCAAACAAGCACTCTCTCATGCGCAAGCCGGTGCTGATATTCTGGCACCGTCCGATATGATGGATGGCCGGATTGGCGCGATCCGTCAAGCACTTGAAGAACATGGCTATACCAACACGCAACTTCTCGCCTACTCTGCCAAGTATGCTTCCAGTTTTTACGGGCCATTTCGCGATGCAGTAGGTTCTAATGCTGCACTTGGTAACGCTGATAAAAATAGCTACCAAATGGATCCTGCCAATACCCATGAAGCCTTAAAAGAAGTTGCTCTGGACTTGAACGAAGGCGCTGACATCGTTATGGTGAAGCCTGGCACACCCTATCTGGATATTATCTATCGCATCAAACAAGAATTTAAAACCCCTACTTTTGCCTACCATGTCAGCGGTGAATATGCCATGTTAAAAGCCGCCGCACAGAATGGCTGGATTAATGAAAAAAATACCGTGATGGAGTCTATGTTAGGCTTCAAAAGAGCCGGCGCTGATGCGATCCTGACCTATTATGCAAAAAACATTGCCCAATGGCTAAAAGAACATGACTAATCTTGATCGTTACGCCGTCTTCGGCGACCCCATAAATCATAGTAAATCGCCTTTCATTCACCATCATTTTGCTGAACAAACGGGTCAAAAACTTCACTACAGCGCCCAACAAGTCTCCGCTGAACAATTCACTACGCAACTCAACGATTTCTTTAAGCAGGGGGGAAAAGGCATTAACTGCACGGTTCCACTCAAAGAAATCGCCTGCCAGGCCGTCGACCATTTAACCCATCGTGCGCAACACGCCAAAGCGGTTAATACCATTATTCAACAAACCGATGGCTCACTATTAGGAGATAACACTGACGGGGTTGGACTGGTTCTTGATCTCACTCAAAACCATCAAGTATCGCTCAGGGCTGGTAATATTCTAATTCTCGGTGCCGGGGGAGCAACCCGAGGAATTCTCGCGCCGCTATTAGCGCGAACCCCCCAACAAATTGTGATCGCTAACCGTACTCCCTCAAAAGCACAGCAATTAGCGCTGGAATTTGCCCATACAGTCCCAATTATTGGCTGTGGTTTTTCAGAAATACCCGGACAAAAATTTGATCTTATATTAAATGCAACATCTGCCAGCCTTAGCAACCAATTACCGCCTTTGCCCGATGGCCTGCTGAATTCACAAACGACTTGTTATGATTTAGCCTACAGTAACAAAGCCACCCCCTTTGTGTTGTGGAGCCAACAATTCACCGACAAAAGCCTAGACGGTCTCGGTATGCTCATTGAGCAAGCGGCCGAAGCATTCTACTTATGGCGTGGCATTCGCCCGGAAACACAGCCCATCATCGAGGCATTAGCAAACGACCGTCTTTAACCAACAATCACCTTGAGTGTAAGCAGTGCCAAGACTCCACGATTATTATTGTTCTTGCTCACTTAAATACTGATCTTTCAATTGCTTATAATGCTGAAAAGAATAAATGAGGTAATCTTTTTCCGCTGCTGTTAACGGCCTGATCTTACGCACGGGTGAACCATGATATAAATACCCACCTTCCAGATGCTTACCCGGAGGCACTAGCGCTCCGGCACCCAGCATCACAAAATTATCTAGCACCGCACCATCCATCACAACAGCACCGATACCAATCAAACAATTATCACCAATCGTACAAGCATGCAAAACCGCACGATGTCCTACCGTAACACCCATGCCCAATGTTAATGAGAATCCCCCAGGCGCATAAGGACTATCATGGGATACATGTAGAACCGACCCGTCTTGAATATTACAAGCCTCACCTATCGTAATCTGTTGAACATCCCCGCGCACGATGGCCATCGGCCAAATTGATACATGATCAGATAAAATCACATCGCCTATGACCCGAGCGGTTGCATCGATAAACACACCCGCCCCGACGCTTGGTTGCAAACCCTTAAAACTTTTTAGTGTTGACATAAATTGGAAGTCCTTCTTTACGCTTACGCTGCCTTGGTCATTAATTAACAAGAATGGTCTTATTACATCCAGAATTAATGATACGATAAATTATTAGATGTAAATATTTAATCCTAACAAGAATCCGGCTAAAGCAAAGTCCCTATTATAATTAACGCAAAAAGAAATTATGAACAACCCGTTACTGACCTCAGCTACACTCCCTCCTTTTTCAGAAATAAAACCCAGCCATATTGAGCCCGCTATTGATCACTTACTGGAAGAATGCCGTGCTATTGTTAAAATAACAACGCAGATAACAGAACCTTTTAGTTGGGAAAATCTTGTTAATCCTATTGAGAAAACTGAAGACCGCCTCAACAAAGCATGGTCCCCTGTCAGTCATATCAATTCCGTCGTTAATAATAACGACATTCGGGAAGCGTATAATGCTTGCCTACCCAAGCTCAGCCAGTACTCAACAGAAATGGGCCAAAATAAAGCGCTCTATAATGCCTATTTTGAAATTTCAAATAGCCCTGGCTTCTCTAGGTTAAATCAAGGTCAACAAAAAACCATTCAAAATGCATTACGTGACTTTGAACTCTCTGGCATTAACCTTAATCCAGAACAACAATGTCGTTACCGAGAGATCAGCCAAGAACTTTCAAAATTATCGAGCAAATTTGAAGAAAATGTTCTCGATGCAACACATGCTTGGAAAAAACATATCCAAGATGAAACCCTACTTGCCGGCATCCCCGAAACCACCCGTACCTTAGCAAAAACAACGGCTGAAACAGATAACCTTTCAGGTTGGATGTTGACCTTAGACTTCCCTTGTTATCTGGCTATTATGACTTATGCGGATAACCCGGCACTGCGCCAAGAAATCTATACCGCTTTTGCAACCCGAGCATCTGACGTTAACCCTGATACAATTCAATGGGATAATACGAAGATCATGGATGACCTGTTAGCACTCCGGCATGAAAAAGCACGGCTCTTAGGTTTTAATAATTATGCCGAATTATCACTGGCCACTAAAATGGCTGACACCCCACAGCAAGTCATCGATTTCTTAGAAAACCTTGCACACAAATCAAAGGAACAAGCGCAAACAGATTTCGATGAACTACAACAATTTGCAAAACAAGAGTACCAGTCAGATAATCTTAACGCGTGGGATATCAACTATTTCTCAGAAAAAATGCGCCAACAGCAACTTGAACTATCGCAAGAAGAAATACGTAACTACTTTCCGGCCACACGCGTCATTCCCGGTTTATTTACGGTAGTCAACAAACTCTATGGCCTAACCATCAATGAAATTAGTAACTTCGATCGCTGGCATTCCGATGTTCGTTTTTTTGAAATATACGATCAGGACAACGTATTACGGGGTAAATTCTATCTGGACTTATACGCACGTCCCAACAAACGCGGTGGTGCTTGGATGGATGATTGCGTCTCACGTAAAAACGGGCCCGACGGTCTGCAAACACCTGTCGCCTACCTGACCTGTAACTTTACCCCGCCTACCAACGACGACCCAGCCTTATTAAGCCATAATGAAGTCATTACTTTATTTCATGAATTTGGTCACGGTTTGCATCACATATTAACGAAAGTGGATCATTTATCCGTTTCAGGAATCAACGGTGTGCAATGGGATGCCGTAGAATTACCGAGCCAATTTATGGAAAATTGGTGCTGGCAAAAACCTGCTCTGGAAATTATTTCTGGTCACTATCAGACCGGCGCCCCCCTCCCCGAGTCGTTATTAGAAAAAATGCTAGCCGCTAAAAACTTCCAGTCCGGTATGTTCATGATTCGGCAACTGGAATTTAGCTTATTTGACTTCCAGATTCATCTTAATTTTGATCCCACTAAGTCCAGTAACATTTATTCAACATTATCTGCTATTCGTGACCAATTTTCAGTCGTAACTACCCCGGCATTCAATCGTTTTGCCCACAGTTTCTCACATATCTTTGCCGGCGGTTATGCAGCTGGCTATTATAGTTACAAATGGGCCGAATTATTATCCTGTGATGCTTTCTCACGGTTTGAGGATGAAGGTATCTTTAACCCACAAACAGGCGCTGACTTTTTAACACATATTTTAGAAAAAGGTGGCAGCATAGACGCGATGGACTTATTTGTTAATTTCAGAGGTCGAGAGCCCAGCATTGATGCACTGCTACAACACAATGGAATCATTTCATGAGCTATAAAGACCTACGAGATTTCCTAACACTGCTTGAATCTTCTGGAGAACTTAAAAGGATCCAATACCCTGCTGACCCTTATTTGGAAATCACGGAAATATGTGACCGAACCTTAAAGCAAAAAGGACCGGCCTTATTGTTTGAAACACCCAAAAACTCAACGATGCCTTTGCTAGGTAATTTATTCGGCACCTCTCACCGTGTAGCCCTTGGGATGGGAGCACAATCAATTACCGAATTACGTGAAGTAGGAAAGCTGCTCGCTTATCTGAAGGAACCGGAACCGCCTAAAGGAATGAAAGATGCCGTAAACAAGTTACCCGTCTTTAAGAAGGTTCTACACATGGCGCCTAAAATCGTTAAAAAACCTAAGTGCCAAGAAATAATCATTGAAAGCAGTGATGTTGACCTATCAAACTATCCGATACAAACTTGTTGGCCAAAAGATATCGGACCCCTCATTACATGGGCATTAGTGGTTACCAAAGGACCTAATAAAGAACGGCAAAATCTGGGTATCTACCGACTACAGGTTTTAGAAAAAAATAAAGTTATTATGCGCTGGTTAGCTCATAGAGGAGGCGCGCTTGACTTCAAAGAATGGCAAGAGGCTCATCCAGGCAAACCCTTCCCAATTGCCGTGGCTTTAGGCGCGGATCCTGCCACTATTCTAGGGGCCGTCACTCCCATTCCGGACACCCTTTCTGAATATGCTTTTTCCGGATTATTAAGAGGCAACAAAACTGAAGTCACCCAATGTCTCAGCCATGACTTACAAGTGCCCGCTTCTGCAGAAATTATTTTAGAAGGCTTTATCTATCCGGATGAAATGGCCCCAGAAGGCCCCTTCGGAGATCATACCGGTTATTACAATGAAGTCGAAGAATTTCCCGTTTTCACTATAGAAAAGATCACTCACCGGGAAAATCCTATTTACCATAGCACTTATACCGGTCGCCCCCCAGATGAACCTGCTATTTTAGGGGTCGCACTGAATGAGGTATTTATACCCATTCTACAAAAACAATTTCCTGAGATTATTGATTTTTATCTTCCTCCAGAAGGTTGCTCCTACCGCATGGCCGTTATTAGCATGAAAAAACAATATGCAGGTCATGCTAAAAGAGTCATGTTAGGTACGTGGTCATTCCTGCGTCAATTCATGTATACAAAATTTGTTGTGGTCGTTGATGATGATGTAGATGCGCGAAATTGGGAGGATGTCATTTGGGCCATGACAACCCGCATGGACCCCGCCAGAGATATTACCCTTCTGGAAAACACGCCTATTGACTATTTAGATTTTGCATCTCCGGTCTCGGGCTTAGGTTCAAAAGCCGGTTTTGACGCGACTAACAAATGGCCTGGAGAAACCACACGAGAGTGGGGTGAACCCATTGTTCAATCGGCTGAAATCATTAAAAAAGTAGATGAAATATGGTCTAGCTTATAACCGTTTTATCGCTACCGCTAACGGGTTCTGGCACCAAGTCAGCGGTATCTTCTGAAGATACCGCTGGGTCAAGTTGAGTCATATCAATCGCTTTCACGATCTGACCTGATTCCATGACTAATCCCTGCTTATATAACTCTGAAGCTTTCTCATAGTTCCCTTTCATCTTCATAATTTCAGCCAGCATATGATAGGCCGATGCAGCAGGTTTCAATTCGATACTTCTATTCAAAAAAACCTGTGCTTGTTGCCAGTTCTCTGTCACATAAAACAATTTACCGACCGTCCGAAGTAGTACTGGATTTCTAGGGTACAATTGTGCCCATTGTTCTATGACCTGAATTTGTCGCGCGACATCATCTGAAACAATTTCACCATAGAGTTCAAGTAAAGCATCTTCCTTGTCAACTAATAAATACTCCACAATTTGCTTTTCAATCTTTGCACCAGCGCCGCATTGAATCATCGCTGTAAAATAACAAAAAACTAGGTCCTTAAGCGCTTTAATATCATCAGGAATTTCTGCCCATAACCTATCAACATCAACCAAACTGGCCTTTTCCCCATGCTGCTTTAATAATCCACCATAGACTTTGATAGCCAAGATTTTACGCTCTGTCTTGAGTAATATTTTACTCTTATCTAATATAGGAAATAACTCAGCAATAGATTGCCAATCATTTTGCTTTAAATAAGCCTGATAAAGTAATTTAGTAACTGCCGGATGAGATGGGTCTGTCGTCTGCAAATGCAATAAACCCTCTTGAGCCTCAACAAAACGCCCCTGTGATAAATCAAGCTCTGCCTTCGTTATGCCAATCGCGAACTCTGAGCCGGGTGATTGCTCAGCCGCCATGTTCAAATAACTATCCCGACTATCGGCGGCCCCTCGCAAATGAGCCGCTCTTGCTGCTGTTAAATAATAAACTAACGGCGCGGCACTACTGGGTGCATGCTTTATTAAAATCGTTTCAGAACGCTCCCAGTTCCCTTCCGCATAATCAACCAACCCTGAAACCAATGCTTCTTTAGAACGATTTAAGGTAACATCCTGACCTTTTGATTTTATTTTTTTGGGAAGTCTGATAAACCAACCCAGCCACCGGACCAGAAGATATAAAACCGTGAAACTAAACCATAAAACAACCGTAAAAAAAGCTAAGGTGCTTTCCAATGACCACCGACCGATCCCAAGTATCACATAACCCGGGTCACCATTTTCAAAAAGCGTCTCCCATCCATAATAGACTGCGACCACCAAAAACATCAGTGAAACTAAAAAATAAAAAATTCTTTTCACACTAAAAAACCCCTCAAAATATCCTTAATTCCCAATTACAAGGCTTTATCGGCTTCGACTCTTAATTTACTTATATTCCTCAACATAGTCAGTGACTTACTCACATCAGGGACATCACTATGAAGCGGAGTATTTTGTAGCTCTTTAATATCTAAAATAACCTGTTCAGATTGTTCATTAGCCTCAAAATTATTGTTAACCCAAAGTTTTGATTCCTCAAGGTCTTGTTTAAAAAGATCATCTTGATGCTGTAAAAGCGATAACATAGCCACTTCAATCTTAAGCTTTAATTGTTGTCTAATAAAATGAGCATCTTCATGAGAAATAATAGCGCGTACCGGTTGCTCTACCCGGCGAATACTAACCAAGCCATGTAGGTCACCCAGTAAATCCGACAGCCATTGATTTGTATCATCATCAGCGTCAATATTACTACCCAATTCAACTGCAATTTCCTTACCCGGGTAAGGTAATCGAATAGTTAAATCCTGTGAAGCCTTTGAAATCAGTTTTAATTTTGAAAAAATACCCACAATATCTGGTACTTGAACGTTCTTTAGTAAAGAAATTTCTTCTGCAATTTCTTCACGAACTTTAAAAACACTCCCACTTCCACTTTCTCTAAGACGCTGATCTGCGGCAGTGAGTGCTTTAATTGCCGCATTCACATCACCGACAAGATGCAATCGTTGATTAGCAACTGTCAACAAGTATTCCGCATCAGCAATTAACCAATCACCTCGTGTTTTACCTAATTGCCTTTTAATTTGTTCTATGGAAATACTCAATTCCTTCTTATTCGCCGCCAACTTTTCATCATTTAAACCTGAAAAGTTTTCTAATGCCTGATTAACGACCTGATCTTTATTAGAAATATCAGACTCCATCGTTGAAAATTGCATTTGAATGGTTGCAAACTGCGACTGTATGGCGGCCAACTGCTTCTGATATTCGGTCATCTGTCCAGAGATTTCAATTAACTGCAAGTCCTCTTTATGAACTTCATCGGTTAGATTTTTCAAATCATCACGTAACAGTTCAGACAGGTAAAAACCAATACCGACAAGTGAAAAAATCAAGAACAAATTAAAAACACCCAACCAAGTACTTTTTGTAAGGCTGCCCTCGACTCCTTTAGCTACGGGACCTAAAGCCTTATTTTCACTTCCAGGTTCAGCTTTCTCTTGTATTTCTTCAGCCACAATCCTCTCCATTCGAAATGCTTTTAACTGCTACCACAATATCTTCAGGCGCAGGGCTCTGAGTCACGACAACGTGTTTAAACCCGAAACCCAATGCTTTTTTTCTTATTCTTTCACTGATCACTATCAGTGGCTTTAACTTCAAAACCCTTTTGATCTCGTCATCAACCATCGCCAGCAGGTTATCAAGCGCCTCATTACTCATTATCGTGACAATATCAACCTTATATTCAAGCCCTAACCCTATCATAACCCGGTGTGATATTGGCGGTTTTATTCGTCGATAAACCTCCCAATAATCAACTTCTGCACCTAAAAGTCGTAATCTATCTGCCAACCACTCTCGGCCACCCTGCCCCCTGACAATCAATAGCCTACGCCCTGAAACGTGTTGTTGACTGAGGGCCGACAATAGTGCCTCACTATTAAACCCTGAGTCAGGGACAATATCGACTCTCAACCCTAAAGACTCTATTGCTTCTGTCGTTGCTAATCCAACCGCTGCAATTTTTTTTTCTAGTAATCTGTTTTGCAGCCCTGAAAGCGATGCCAAACTATATCTAACAGCATTGGCACTCACAAAAATAACCCAATCATAATCAACTGCTTTAGCCAAAAACACCAAACCGCCGGTCCCTTGCAAGGCTTCAATCGCAATGACTGGAAATCGCACCGATGAACACCCTTCTTGTTCCAGTAAAGAACATAACGAGTCAGCCTGATCTTCAGGTCGGGTCACTAACACACAGACATTCACCATCACAATTCAATACTGCTACGAATAGATCGCTTGTAATATTTTTTTAGCGCCCTTTGCTAACAACTCTTCAGCAATCTCATAACCAATTACTTTTGCCTGATCAACCAAGCCTTGCCTTTGTGCACGTATAATCTGCTGACCATTCGGTGTCCCAACCAAACCTTGCATAAATAACCCACCGTCTTGAAACCTTGCAAATCCCGCAATGGGCACCTGACAACCGCCTTCTAACCGCTCATTCATGGCACGTTCTGCAATGACACATTGCTGCGTTTCATTATCGTGCAAAACATTAATAACATCGGCGATACGATCATCCCCCACTCGGCACTCTATACCGAGCGCCCCTTGGCCTACAGCAGGTAAACTTATTGAGGTGGGAATAATTTGCCTAATACGATCAGCCATCGCTAACCTTTTCAATCCTGCCGCCGCTAAAATGATGGCATCAAATTGCCCTGTATCTAACTTAGCCAACCGGGTATTAACATTACCCCGTAAAGGCAAAATCTGGCACCCAGGAATGGCTTGTGTTATTTGAGATTGGCGCCGCAGGCTAGACGTTCCAATCCGTGCATCTGAAGGCAAATCATCTAAACAACGATAATGATTCGAAACCAGTGCATCACAAGGGTCTTCACGTGCCAATATCACCTTTAACTCTAGCCCTTCAGGAAAATCGACTGGAACGTCCTTCATCGAGTGAACGGCAATATCAGCCCGCCCCTCCAACAAGCCCTGCTCCAACTCTTTAACAAACAACCCTTTCCCACCTATCTTTGCCAGTGGTGCATCAAGGATTTTATCCCCACGCGTAGTCATTTTAACCAATTCAGTTTTCAACCCAGGATGAATTCGTCGTAATTGTTCTGCAATGTAATTAGCTTGCCAAAGCGCCAAAGGGCTATTGCGTGTAGCAATTCTGATCAACGGGTCATTCACTGAAGAAGGTCCTTAATTTAATTGTCTAAATCGTTATTGTACCTTGATTTTAGAAGCACAAAAATCAGTAAATCAACGCTTTTTTCTTTTTCGTAACCTCTGATTACTAACTTTTCACAGCCTAACTAAAGTGCCCTGACAAGCCATAAAGATAAAAAAACTGTATTATAGATGCTTACGTTTTTAATACATCTCACGTTACTACCGGAATATGACTACATCAAATAAAGATAAACTTTGGGGCGGACGTTTCACACAAGCAACAGACAGCTTCGTTGAAGCCTTTACCGCATCGGCTAATTTTGACCAACGATTGGCCTCACATGATATTCAAGGATCTGTCGCGCATGCCAAAATGCTGCACAAAATCGGCATCCTAACCGACCTTGAACTCGACAAAATCCTTTCTGGCCTCGAAGAAATTTTATTCGACATTAATAATGGCAATTTTAACTGGTCAGTCGCGTTAGAAGACGTTCACATGAACATAGAAGCCAGACTCACATCAGCTATCGGCCATGCCGGCAAGAAGCTCCATACAGGCCGGTCACGAAACGACCAAGTTGCCACTGACATTCGTCTTTATCTTCGCGAAGAAATCGGCCATATTTGCGATGAGTTGCACCGTCTGCAAACAGGCTTATTAAATTTAGCCGAACAAGAATACGATACCATCATGCCCGGTTTCACCCACCTTCAAGTCGCTCAACCCATCACTTTTGGGCATCACTTAATGGCCTGGTTTGAAATGCTCAAACGTGACCAGGAAAGAATGCAAGACTGCCTAAAACGAATCAATATTATGCCCTTAGGCTCTGCCGCACTCGCAGGTACCAGTTACCCTATCGACCGGTTCATGACTGCTGAACTGCTCGGTTTCGACCGACCTTCCGACAACTCACTGGATTCTGTCAGTGATCGTGACTTTGCCATTGAATTTTCCTCTGCGGCCAGCCTTATCATGATGCATCTGTCCCGATTCTCTGAAGAATTGATTTTATGGGCCAGCACTCAATTTGACTTTATTGAAATCCCAGATACTTTTTGTACCGGCTCATCAATCATGCCCCAAAAGAAAAACCCTGATGTTCCAGAGTTAGTTCGAGGCAAAACCGGTCGCGTCAGTGGTAACTTAATTGCCCTGCTTATGTTAATGAAGGGCCAACCCTTAGCCTATAACAAAGATAATCAAGAAGATAAGGAACCCTTATTTGACTCAGCGGATACCGTTATTAATTCCCTACGCGCCTTTGCTGACATGATGCCCCACGTTAAAGCAAAGCGCCAAAACATGTATCAAGCGGCTAAGCAAGGTTTCTCCACAGCAACTGATTTAGCCGATTATCTCGTTGGAAAAAACATTCCGTTCCGAGACGCCCATGAAATTGTTGGGCTCGCCGTCAGGCTCGGTATCGAAACTCATCGCGACCTTTCAGAACTCACACTAACAGAGTTACAACAATTTTCTGGTGAAATCGATGACGAGGTTTTCAACATTCTGACATTAGAAGGTTCTGTAGCTGCTCGCAGCCATATCGGCGGCACCGCACCTAACACCGTTAAAAAAGCGATCGAAAACGCCAAAAAACACTCTGCAGCGACCTAAGCCATCATGTCGAGTTGTTCACCTTACATAGAGATGAGGTGAACAACTTATAACGCCCTAGCTCTTAAAAAGGCCTGCTCAGATAATGCATGCCAAGCGCTAACCTGTTGCTTAAAATTCATGACTGAATCATATACACGTCGGGCCATCTCATCACTATCAGCCAATTCAGCAACAACATTTTCAGAAAGCGCCAGCAACCTTTTAAGCACCTCATCAGGTAAAGCCATGACCTTGACCCCATGCTTATCCACTAATGTTTTTAAAGCCTGATTATTACGCGCCGTATATTCTGAAAGCATATCCAAATTAGCGGCTTTACAAGCGACCAATACAATTTCCTGCAAATCCTTAGATAAGGAATTAAATGCCGCCTCATTAATAAGACATTCCATGGTTGAGCCGGGCTCATGCCAGCCCGGGTAATAATAATATTTTGCCACCTTATGTAAGCCAAAGGCCAAATCATTATAAGGTCCTACCCACTCTGTTGCATCCAATGTCCCTGTTTGTAATGCAGTGAATAGTTCTCCACCCGGTATATTAACCGTCGTACCGCCAGCTCGTCTAAGCACCTCTCCACCTAAACCCGGAATACGCATTTTTAAACCGCCAAGATCTTCAAATGAATTTATTTCTCGATTGAACCAGCCGGCCATCTGGACACCTGAATTTCCGGTAGCCGCCGGAATAATACCGAAAGGTTGATATAGTTCACGCCACAATTCCATTCCGCCGCCATAATACAACCAACCATTCATTTCTTGAGCCGTTAGTCCAAAAGGCACGGCCGAAAAGAACTGCGTTGTTGCCGATTTACCTTTCCAATAATACGCTCCGGAATGACCCAACTCCGCAACCCCGTTAGAAACCGCATCAAATACCTCAAAAGCAGGCACTAATTCTTTAGCGCCATAAACCTTAATTTTAATTCGGCCCCCACTCATGGTATTGATCATCTGGGCTAACAAATTTGCATTCGTTCCCAGCCCCGGAAAATTCTTAGGCCAAGCCGTAACCATTTTCCAACGAAATTCAGCCTTGGCATTGACCGCTGTTGGCATAGCAGCCAACAAAGGGCTAGCCCCGGCTGCGACCATAAAGCTTCTTCTTTTCATCAACTCACCTTGTCTCTTGTCTCAAACATAAACAACCTATGTTCTGAAAGGATAAAATAGAATCCACGACATTACCAACCCTATTACGCGTGACCACCCTTAAAAAGCACCTTCTTCAATCGCATTAAAGTTTACTTCAACGCAACATTTTCAGTATTTTGTCATATTCCTGTCACAATACCCCAGTATCCTACATGGACTTTATAACGAAAACCCTTTATAATTTGGGGGTTTATAAGAACGCATTCAATCTTAAGCCTTGGCGAATAACAGCAAGGCTTCAGCAGAAAAATTTCTAACGATTACGCAGGAGATACATCAATGGCAATTAAAGTTGCAATTAACGGTTATGGCCGTATTGGACGAAACATTTTACGCGCACTTTACGAATCAAACCGTAACAACGACATTCAAATTGTTGCAATCAATGACTTAGGCGACGCAAACACAAACGCTCATCTTACCCAATATGATACTGCGCATGGAAAATTCCCAGGTGAAGTAACTGTTGACGGTGACGCTATGGTTGTTAATGGTGATCGCATCAAAGTTTTTGCTGAAAGAGACCCTTCTAAACTTCCTTGGGGAGAATTAGGCATTGATGTTGTTCATGAATCAACCGGTTTTTTTGCTAGCAAAGAGAAAGCTTCTGCGCATATTGCTGCCGGTGCTAAAAAAGTTATTATCTCTGCACCGGGCGGTAGCGATGTCGATGCAACCATTGTTTACGGTGTCAATGACAACATATTAACCGCTTCAGATACAATCATTTCAAATGCCTCTTGTACAACAAATTGTTTAGCCCCTTTAGTTAAACCATTGTTTGATACCTTAGGGTTTAATCACGGTTTAATGACCACAATCCATTCCTACACTAACGATCAAGTTTTGACCGATGTTTTTCACCCCGACTTACGTCGTGCTAGATCGGCAACGCAATCGATGATCCCAACTAAAACTGGTGCTGCTGCAGCTGTTGGCTTAGTGTTACCTGAATTAGCTGGAAAACTTGACGGTTTCGCCATGCGCGTTCCCACTATCAATGTTTCTGTTGTTGATTTAACCTTCCAAGCATCAAGAGAAACAACCAAAGAAGAAGTGGACGCTATTTTAAAAACAGCTTCTGAAACTTCGCTAAAAGGTATTTTGGAGTTCAATGATAAACCACTGGTTTCTATTGATTTCAACCATAACCCAGCTTCTTCTATTTATGAGTCGTCACTGACCAAAGTACTTGAAGGTAACTTTGTTAAAGTTCTTTCATGGTATGACAATGAGTGGGGCTTCTCAAACAGAATGCTTGATACCACTATTGCACTATACAACGCTAGATAATTTAACTTAGGCCCTTAGTTCATGAAAAATCTTAGACGTACGAAAATACTGGCCACGCTAGGTCCTGCAACTGATGCACCCGGCGTCCTTGAAGGAATGTTTGACGCCGGACTTGATATCGTCCGACTTAACTTCTCTCACGGCGATGGTGAAACACAAGTTCAACGTGCTAACGCTGTTCGCGATATTAGCGCACAGACTGGCCGGCATGTTGGCATTCTTGTCGACCTACAAGGTCCTAAAATTCGTATTGAACGCTTCAAGGATAACAAGGTTATCCTTGAAGAGGGCCAATCGTTTTCTTTAGATATTAACCTCGATGGTAACGCCGGCGATGAAACACAAGTCGGTATTTCTTACGAACCGTTAGCGCAAGACGTCAATCCTGGTGACCGCCTACTTTTAGACGATGGGCGCGTTGTCATGGACGTTGTCAACGTCGTCAATATGCGTGTTAATTGTACCGTTATTGTAGGGGGAGACTTATCCAACAATAAAGGGATTAATTTACAAGGTGGCGGGTTATCTGCAGCGGCACTAACCGACAAAGATAAAGCTGACATCCTAACTGCAGCGAAAATTGATGCTGATTACGTTGCCGTATCTTTCCCACGCACTGCTGGCGATATTCATGAAGCCAGAATGCTTCTAAATCGCGCTGGCTCTAGCGCAGGTATTGTCGCAAAAATTGAACGCGCTGAAGCACTAGATGTCATTGATGAAATCATCATAGCCTCGGATGCCATCATGGTTGCACGCGGAGATTTAGGTGTTGAAATTGGTGATGCTAATTTGCCACCGGTTCAAAAAGATCTTATCAAAAGAGCACGTGCATTAGATAAAGTTGCGATTACCGCCACACAAATGATGGAATCGATGATCACCAACCCAATTCCAACACGCGCTGAAGTCTTTGATGTTGCTAATGCTGTTGTTGATGGTACCGATGTCATTATGCTTTCAGCAGAAACCGCTGCAGGAAAATACCCTGTTAAAGCGATTGAAGCTATGGATCGCGTCTGCCTTGAAACTGAAAAACAACCCAATGTCAGACTTTCAAACCACCGCGTTGAATCGCAATTTGAGCGATCTGATGAAGCCATTGCCATGTCAGCCATGTATTTAGCAAACCATGGAAACTGCAAGGCTATTGTTTCACTGACCTGCACAGGATCAACACCGCTGTGGATGTCTCGGATTAGTTCAGGGATCCCTATTTTTGCTTTTACACACGACCCTAAAACTGCGAGTAAAGTGACCTTATATCGTGGCGTTTTTCCTTTTCTATTTGAGGATAACGCGCCGGATCAGGAAACACGTTATCAGGCAATTTTTGACATTATGAAGAATCGTCATCAAGTGAGCGATGATGATAATATCATTATTACCCACGGTGACTTTCATCGCGTAGAAGGCGGTACCAATACGCTTCAAATCGTTAAAGTAAGATAACACCAGACCGCAACTCGAACCTACCTACCCTCTTGCGTTAGCAGCATATACGCAAGGAGGTAGTGTTAGTGCCTCTTATCCTGCAACCACAGACAAGATCCTTCGCTTTCAAATTCAATCGCTTGTAGCCGCGCTTCATGCTGCGCCTGTTCCGCATCAGTACAAAAAATGACAGGTAACGGCGCCCTATCTCTCAAAATCTGACTCGCTTGCGATACAACACCTGTTTCACCATCGCGTACGTCATCATCCCATAACGAAGACTGCCCGCCAGTCATCATTAAATAAACCTCTGCTAAGATTTCCGCATCTAATAACGCTCCATGAAGTGTACGATGGCTATTATTAATTGCATACCGCTTACACAAAGCATCCAGACTATTACGCTGCCCAGGATGTTTTTTTCTGGCATAAACTAAGGTATCTAATACGGTACAATGCGTCTCTAATGCCCCATGGGAATAATTCATTCGGGCTAATTCTGATTCAATAAACCCAGTATCAAATGGCGCATTATGAATGACTAATTCAGACTCACGCACGAAATCAATAAATTCATCCGCAACATCTTCAAATCTTTGCTTATCCTGGAGAAACTCATTGGTTATTCCATGCACCTCAATGGCTCCCTGATCAATAAATCGATCAGGATTCAAATAAACCTGAAAATGGCGTCCGGTTAACCGCCTATCAAGCAACTCAACACACCCTATTTCAATGATCCTGTGACCCTCCGCGGGTGAGAGCCCTGTGGTTTCGGTATCAAGAACAACCTGCCTCATAAAATATTCACCTAATTGAATCCACGCCTTGGTTAGCTAATCGATCCGCATGTTCATTACCTTGATTCCCTGAATGTCCTTTCACCCAAATCCAATTGATATCATGTCGACTCATAGCCTGATCCAGCCGGCGCCATAAGTCTTCATTCTTAACGGGTTTTTTTGCTGCAGTCCGCCAATTGCGCTTTTTCCAATTAAAAATCCACTCGGTAATACCTTTTAAAACATATTGAGAATCAATATTTAAATCGACCTTACAGGAACACTTTAGACTCTCAAGCGCCATAATAGCTGCCATTAATTCCATACGATTATTAGTGGTCGCCACCTCACCCCCAAACAACTCCTTAGTCTGTCCTTGATACTGCATGACAACACCCCAACCACCAGGCCCTGGATTTCCACGGCAAGCCCCGTCTGTATAAATTTCAACAACTGTTATTTTTTTTTCATTCAAAGCAAACTATCTCTACTGTATTTAACATGACTAAGCATTAAATTGGTTTAAAAATAGGAACCCCAAGCCTTTTATCTGGAGCCGCTAATTTAATTATATTATTGCAGCGCTTAATCCCTCTTAAGG
>MPSY01000149.1 GCA_001901525.1 Methylococcales bacterium OPU3_GD_OMZ
ATACCCATTTCAAGATATTAAAAGATACTGAGATAGGTGATTTAATCGATATTGTCACTGCGCAAGGTGAAACCGTTAATTATCAAGTTAAGACAATTGAAGTTGTTGACTCGAGAGTAGCGACCATTAAAACAGAACACTCGGGACAGACGTTAGTGTTAGTGACTTGTTACCCGTTTGATGCAGTTGTAGCAGGTGGGCCGTTGCGTTATGTAGTCACTGCCAAAGAAGTTAAAGAGGGGTTAGTTTAGCCTTTATTACATCCCCTAGGAACCACCCAAGAATACTCATGTTTTACAGGTTTGAGATATTCATCAATAGATACATATTCGCCTGTCACTAATTCCAATTCTTGAATGTTTACGATTAGCTGTTTACTTATAGTGCCTATGTTTAACTGATATTATGTCAATTAGGCTGCATAATATTTTTTCAATATTCACATATTTATGATGAATAAAAAATAAAAGAAGTTTTATGAACACAATTACTGAAGTTCTTACTGGCATTGTTAATAGGGTGACATACCATAATCCTTCTACTGGATGGTCTGTGCTGCGTGTCCAGCCTTTTCAATCTCCCCATCAGCAAGAAACCGTTACCGTTCATCAGACAAAAGTGTTCGCTGGTGCAACGATGGAATTTCGTGGCGCTTGGGTACTAGATAATAAATACGGTCGCCAATTCAAAGCAACGGAGGCTATTGAAAAAAAACCTGCCACAACAGCAGCTATTGAAAAATATCTAGGCTCTGGGTTGATCAAGGGTGTAGGACCTAAAACCGCAAAGAAGATTGTTAAATATTTTCAAAATGAAACTTTGAATATTTTCGAAGATGATATTAAACGATTAACTGAAGTCCCGGGGATTGCTAAAAAGAAATTAAAAACTATTGAAGATGCCTGGATTGAACATCGAGCGATTCGAAAAGTTATGATGTTTCTCCAAGGCCATGGAATCAGTACTTTGTTTGCAGTGCGGATTTATAAACAATATGGTGATACAGCCATTTCTATGGTCACAGAGGATCCTTATCGTTTAGCGAATGATTTTTATGGTATTGGTTTTTTTTCTGCCGATAAAGTAGCTCTGAGTATTGGGTTATCAGTCGATTCCAGACAACGCATGATTGCTGCAATCAAACATGTTCTGGCAGCCAGTCGTGAACAAGGGCATTGTTATTTAACTGAGAAACAGATTAATGCAGGTGTTATTGAATTGATTGATATTAACTTATCGGATCGACTCATTGATTACCTTGAATTAATGCAACATGAGGGTCAACTTTGTATTCGACAGATTTTGACAGACAAGGATGAGTTTATCTGTTATTACTCCAAAACACTTTTTTATGATGAGTCTACTGTCGGTTCTATATTACGAGGAATAAATACTGCTATTTCGAGTGAGCCGGATAGGATAGCTAAATGGATTAGTACTTATTGTGAGAGTAAGTCCATAGCACTGAGTGATGAACAGTGTGATGCAGTTAAAGGGGTCGTTCAACACCGTTTTTCAGTATTAACGGGCGGTCCGGGTTGCGGTAAAACGACAACAACCTTGGTGATTGTACGGTTACTTGAGGCGATGAAAAAGTCCGTTTTATTGACTGCACCGACGGGCCGTGCTTCGCAGAGGATGAGTGAGGTGATTGGCCGCGAGGCTAAAACCATTCACCGTTTACTGGAGTGGAAAGGAGGTGAGTTTCAGATCAATGCAGAGTCACCATTGAAAACTGATTTTTTGATTGTTGATGAATGCTCAATGTTGGATATCAGTTTGACAGCTTCTTTATTAAAGGCGGTTCCTAGCGATTGTCAGGTGCTTTTTATTGGAGACCCGGATCAATTACCGTCAGTCGGTGCGGGCAATGTACTTAAAGATATTATTTCTTCCACTGTTATTCCATGCTTTCGATTAACACAAGTCTTCCGCCAGGCAGCAGAATCTTCGATTATAAAATATGCCCATCAAATTAATAAAGGAGAAACACCTTACATTGACTCGCCATTTAAAAGTCCTGACATCTGGAAACATGGCGGTGATTGTTTATTTATTGATTCGGATGAGGCGACTCAGGAACAGCTTGGTTTTATTGCTCGTGTAAAACGGTATTATGATTGGCATACGGAAGAGTTGGAAAACCTTATTTCATGTGAATCAACGAATGAGAAGACACTTTATGAGTTTAGAACTGAAGAGATTATTAAATCAGCTTATGAAGTAGATTTTGCAATACCTGATAAATTTAAACATGTTGATATTGAGCAATTAAATCAAACTGTAGATCAGATTGATGCATTGAAATCCGTGGTTAAGAAAATACATCCCTGGTCTTCATTGCATTATGGTTTATCTGCAGTGGAGAGTGTGGTTAAACTTTATCTGGATTGGATTCCTAAATATCACGGAGACAGTACAGAGATACAGGTTTTAACGCCTATGACTCGTGGTAGTTTGGGTTCTGCGAATCTTAATTTAGTTATTCAGGCAAGAGCCAACCCGCCTTCTGAAAGTAAGCATCAATTAAAAATGGGTGAGCGGATATTTAGAGAGGGTGATCGTGTTATTCATCGTCGTAATAATTATGATTTAAATGTTTTTAATGGCGATATTGGGAAAATCCTAAATATCGATAATGAAGAACTCACTGCTATAGTTTCATTTTACCCGGGTCACCGGGAAGTAAATTATAAAAAAGAAGATATTATGGAGCTGGATTTGGCATATGCTATTACTATTCATAAGTCGCAAGGCAGTGAATTTAAGACGGTAATAATACCTATTCATACGCAACATTTTAAAATGCTTTATCGTAATCTTATCTATACTGGACTGACGAGAGCAAAAGATTTAGCGGTCTTTGTGGGAACACGCAAAGCATTGTCAATGGCGATTCGACAGCAGGATGTTAGCCAGCGCCAGACTGCTTTAGAGACATTACTTAAATGATCCTGAAACTTTCCTATATGTTGTCTTTAGTATTTTTATATTTAATATTTCTACTCTTTATTTTCCTGTTCCAAAGGAAATTGATTTATTTACCTGAAACGTTTCCTTCAGACTGTTTAGGTGAGTTAACGAGCCCCTATAATTTAAAACCCTGGCCTGTTGAACAAGGCTACCGTGGATTTATTAATAGGAATCAGTTGCCACAGGCTAAAGGCACTATTGTGATCTTTCATGG
>MPSY01000023.1:0-8663 GCA_001901525.1 Methylococcales bacterium OPU3_GD_OMZ
TTACACACCCCAGTTACGGGTTTCCACTCGCTGTTAAAAACACCTAATTAAATTAGGTAAATTAACGCTAAGTATTTTTGCTCGTTAAAATAGACCTTCAGACAAGTAACCATAAAATACTTTCTTAGGCAAATAAATTAAACCCACTATGAGAGAAGACCCTACGACCATTATCGAATATACCTATACGATAACCGCTAATGATAACGCAAAAAAAACCAGTTCTATTTTAGCCAGCGAAACAGGGCTATCTCAACAAAACCTTAAAGTCGCCATGCAAAAAGGTGCGGTATGGTTACACCGAAACCAACGTTGCCAACGGTTACGACGAAACAACAAAGCACTCCATACCGGAGACCAATTACAACTTTTCTACAATACGACTATTTTAAGCCAAGAACCCCCCGCACCCTCCTTAATCAACGATGAAAAAGAATATTCTATTTGGTACAAGCCTTACGGCTTATTTTGCCAAGGCAGTAAATGGGGCGATGCCTGCACCATTAATCGTTGGGTAGAAACACATCTACAGCCCCAACGACCTTGTTTTTTAGTCCATAGACTAGACCAAGCCACAACAGGCATTATCCTACTCGCACACAGTAAAAAAATGGCTCAGGTTTTCAGTAATTTTTTTTCAACTCGAACGATACAGAAACATTATCAGGCCATTGTAAACGGTGACTTCTCTCCCCATCACGACCCTTTTGAAATTAACACTCACATTGACGGTAAAAAAGCTTCTACAACGCTCAGTTATGTTGCAACTACAACAAAAAACTCTTTAGTTGATATTCAACTCAACACCGGAAGAAAACACCAGATTCGTATACATTTATCACAATTTGGCTTTCCCATTATCGGAGACCGGCTGTATGGTCAAGCGATAACTGGTGACAAAAACTTACAATTACAAGCTGTCAAATTGGCCTTTAAATGTCCGCTAACAGGAACCAATAAAACCTTTCAGGTTCCTGAAAAGTTACAGTTGGTTTTAGAAGAATAACCGTAGATGATTTAATAAAAGAAAAGTTGGTAGCCAGCTCTCTATGAGGGGTAGGTATGGACATTCATTCGAACAACTGGCCACCAAAAAACGAAACGCTAATTCCTGTCTAGGGTAAAAATACAAAAATTAGAATCTGAGGTCATTTTACGAACTAATAATGCTTAAGTGAATGTGACAAATTGACGCGCGACAATTTGTCACAAAAGATATTTACTCTTTCAGAACTCTTTATCAAAAGGAATATAATAGAACTATCAGCACCCTTGTTTCTTAAGCTGCATATCAATCTATTTTAAAAGAACATCTTGAAAAACTATTCTGTTCGACACTCACAACAAATGCAAAGAGAACCCGGGCATAACCACGCACCAAACTTTATAATCGGAATCATTAATAATTGCTATGCATTAAACTAACGGAACCGCCAGCAAATCAACTCGTTAATTAGTCCTTCTTTGAAATAACAGTACCAGCTTTGGTCGCCATTATTATTTTATTACTGAACCTTCTTTAACTAAATAGTAATATTGACACTCGCCATCCCTTCCGGCTCATAGCGGGGTAGACATTCAACAATACGCCTCGCTTCTACCCCCCTTTTTTTAATTAAAAATTTCTTGATATGCGCACTTCTTTCAGTGGCTATTTTATTTAATAGAACAAGCTGTTTCTTAGAAACTAATAAGCCTTGTTCATTATGTACTTGTTGAAATTTACTTTTTAAAGGCTTCCGAAATAATTTCTCTTTATCTTTCTGATTACTGATTCCGCAAAGGGTAATATGGATACTCGGTCGAGCTGCCATTAATTTTGAAATGACGGCTAATTGTTCCACATGATTACTGGTTAATTCAACACTGGCACTGTTAAAAAGAATAGGCTCTAATTTGAGGCTATTCGCAAGATCAACCAATGATTCAGCCGCAAAAACCAATCCATAAGGCGTGTAATAATTAATAACAGCCTCAACAACGGCCTTAGAAACTGCTGCAACTATTGCTTGCTCAAAGTCAAAGCTAGGATTATCAAATCGGCCACTAACCGGAACATCTAAATGAATACTATTATCTCTATCGCGCAACAATGATAACGATGCATTTAAAGGAAAATCAAATTCGCTGCTAAAGGCTTTCGCCTCCTTAGCATTCAAGGTTGTTAACAGTAACTGATTGACAGAAAATTGCACCACGCTGTTAACCAGCCCTTTTTCGACATTGAACTTAACATCGCTATCTAATTGCCCACTGTTAATCGTATGTTGCAGGTACTGCCGCGTCAGTGGTGTCATCATCTTCAAATCTAGCCCCACTACTTTTCCCTTTCCTGTAATCGTAGGCTGATTTCCTGACCAAGCCCCTGATGCCTCCAACTCGACATACCCGTGACTACCAATAGCGAAAGCAAGTGAGGCACTACTGTCTTGCTGAATAGCTTGGTTACTGATTTTCTTAACGACCCATTTAACATCCTTCAAAACAACTGTAAAAGGACTCTGGTATCGCTCATCTAAGAAGATAATATCTTTATTACTGGTAGCTATGAATTCATTAACCAAAAACCGAAAACCTCCAGACGCGACTTGCTGGTTGCTCAGTTGCGTATCACTGTCATGCTCCTTTAACCACGCATCGACATCCGACCAACCCTCTTGGGTTAGCCGAAGGTAAATTGAAAGCGCTTTCAATTCAATAACCCCTACCCGTAAATCATTTAACTCTAATAACTGAATCGTTCGCAAATCGAGGGTATCAAAAGAAAAAACAGGGGCTTTAGAGACCGAATTATTGGGTTGTTGCTGCAAAATAGAAAGATTCTTAACACGGACGGCATTAACCCCAATAGTGGATAATGATTTAATAGCTACATTATCCACAACAATGGATTCAATTTGCAAAAATGGACGATTCCGTAAATTATTGTGTATCAGCAACCCACCCAGTTCGAGCGACCCTTCTATAACCCAAGGGTCGCTAACTTTCTTATCATAAGTGCTATAGTCAACTATGCCATTCCACACCAGATGTTCCAGCTGAACACAATGGTCTAATGACAACTGACCGCTATGATTAATTTGTTTTATACATACGTTAACATCCAACGCTTTACTATTCCCGAATCTAATACCCCATGACTGAGTCGGTGATTCTGTCGTTATTTGGGCAGCAACTTTCTCAGCTCTTGTTACGTTAAGCCCTGCAATATTTGTTAACCGATCTTCAGACAATATAGCATCCAATTGTAATGACTGAATCTCAAAGCCATCAATGATGATACGGCGATCAAGAATTGCTCGCCACTGCCATGAAAAACTCAATTGACCCAACACAAGCCCTCTACCCCCCTCATCTTTTCCAGAAATATTATTGATACTAACCCCCCCCTCCAGAAGCGAAAGGTCAATCTCTCCAATCTGGGTAGTCAGACCTTGCGATTCAAACCAATTAATCACAATGGACTTTATAACCAATGGCATAGCCACTTTTATCATCATCAACAAAATAATCAGGACTAAAGCACTCGGTATGAACTTCATGGATATCAGCTGATGACAAAAAAAAGGTTTGGTTTTAATGAAAACATAGAACTATTATCAAAAAAGACCGGTGAACAAAATTAACTTAAGCAGGATATTTCGGTTTCACAAGGTTCTGAAATCCTCTCTATCCCGATACAATATGTACCGTCTAACACCATTAAAAATCAGCCCCACTTTTTTAACAAAGCGCATAGACTTGGAATTAATTGTTATTTGTATAGGCAATATTCCGAAGAGGTTATATTCACTACAACGTAATATTTTTTAAAGTTTACAGCGCTCTCTAATTAGTAAAGGAGACCATTATGGACCCATCATTCGTAGGCTTAGTTGTTTTCGTTATTCTTGCAGGTATTGTTTTAGGACTAGTCAAAAATTCCTAAATAATTCTTATACGACAAAAGGCCTTATGATATCCGTCATAAGGCCTTTTGTCGTCGCATCATTAGAGCAATTATTACCTCTAATATAAAAACATCAATCGTCGCTGACTGTAGTCAATGAAGTAGCTAATTTGTTAGAAGCTATTGCAAAACCAATACCCACAATGAATGAAACAGAAATAACAATCAGTGGATTATCCCAAGAATGGCCAGTTAGGAACTCTTTTTGTAGTTTATCCGGTGTTTGTAGAAGATATGCAAAGGTTGCTGAATAACCTAATACACTGGCAGGAATTGTTGCAAAAAATTTAATATTAGCCGCTAAACACATGAGTGCAACCGTAACAGTGACAATGATAGCTGCCATCAATGGAAAACCAAGCGCTGCTGTTGGTGAGATATCAGAAATAAGAACCGCTGCATACCATGCTACAAATATACCAAGCAGACCGCAAACCACCGTGTTAGTTGCTGCATCACAATCGCCACCCAGAGCAAAATAAGCTGCCCATGCAATAGTTGCCGCCCAAATAAAGAATACCCCACTCAGCGGTCCGACAGCCAGAAAAGTAGCTAACCCGGCTAGACCTGCAATACTTAAAGAAAGTGCTGTAAGAAATTTCATTATGCCCCCACATTTACATTAAAAGTACCTGACAATATAACATAGAGGCTAAACTAGATTAAGTTATTTAACGCGCGAACATTTCGCCTAAAAATTAACTTTCGTTTGCTTTAAAATTACAACGCCTCTTTTAGTTAACAAAATACTATGCTTCAAAAGACAACACTCAAAAGCCAATTCAAAAAAATACTCCAATGGATTGTGCTTCTTTTTATCTGGGGCACTGCTTTCATTGTTCCTTATTTTACCATGGTCACCGTTATACTGACCCATTCCCCCCTTTCAAATACCACACTGGCAATGATTATTTGCGCGCCTTGGTCTTGGTTTCTTCACCGGTCAGTACGCATAAATAAATTAACCGCATTCATCTTAGGTGAAGAGTTTAATGAAGCTACATTTAAAAAATACAGATAGCCTAAAAACACACCGTTATCAGTAAACCTATGGCTAGAAAACCAACGACAAACTGACTCAGTGGCAATTTGCCACAGTGACTAAAAACCAAGTGATTCTTATAATAATGAGCCATTATCAAAATATTATGAGGTCTAACATGAACATTCTTAAATGGGTCGCCGTTGCTGCTCTGTTACCATTATTTATCTTTTTAGCAAGTGTTATGTTTTGTGTGCACGTTTACGATTCAATTAACACCTCTGTACGAATCTCATAACACGCCAACTTACTACATCACAATTTTTTAAACAAAAGACAGCAAACAATACCCTGACGCTTGGTCTTGCCTTTAATGAACTGGTTGTGGGAAGAAATAACTAAGAGAGAAGCCTAGCTTAAAATGGTGTAAATCACGTAGGACTGCATTGTAACATTTCAATGCAACCACTGATTCTTTACTGAAATATCGGGAGCCTTATCCCATGTATTCTTTATTTGCTGAAGGATGTTTGCAACATGCTGAATATTAGCCAATTGATTTTTACTATTAGCTTTACTCGCTTCAAGTAGATTTTGATTCATACCACTGTATAACTTTGACAAACTGAGTGCAAATTCTCCTCCTCGTTCAAAATCAATCATTTCCCTGAGGTCGTAAATAATACACATAACTCTATTAATTTCTCTAACTTTATTCACTTGATCTTGGCGCTCCACCAATACCGGTAAAATAAGCAATGATTCTAATGCTGTATCGAAGAGCATTTTTACTAACTCATTTGAGGGCAATGGTTGAGTCTGAAAGTCTTTCTCCCTTTGGGAATAAAGTTCTAGCGTGTGCCGTGGTCGAATCATGATTTTTCCTAAAAAACTAAACTACAGTAAAGATCGACAATATTCTTAGGTTCTGAAATAAGAAATTATTTTTAATTATAAATTCAATCAAAAAACCCCTATTTTCAAAGCACCATTTAAAACAACAAACTCTTAATTTTTTCAAAATGCGCTCGTAGAGTGCATTAAAATATAATTAAAAACACCCCCTTTACATTTTTCTTTACGTAAAAAAATAATTCCTATAAATATGCGGAGAAAAATAACGTATAATAATGATCCTTAAAAATTCACTTCCACCATTAGCTATTTGCTCCAACGTTATTCTAACGCGCGCAAATTGCAGCGATGGGATCCACTTTTATTACCCAGGAAAAAAATGCTCGCAACTGCAAATATCACCATGCAATTTGGTGCTAAACCACTGTTTGAAGACGTTTCTGTTAAATTTGGAAACGGCAACCGTTACGGCCTAATTGGTGCCAATGGTTGTGGAAAATCAACCTTTATGAAAATACTCGGAGGAGACTTAGAGCCCTCATCAGGAAATGTATCCAAAGACCCTCACGAACGTATTGGCAAATTAAGACAAAACCAATTCGCTTATGAAACATCTGCGGTTATAGATACCGTGATTATGGGTCATGAAGAACTCTGGACCGTCAAATCGGAACGTGACGCCATTTACGCAAAAGCCCACATATCTGAAGAAGACGGTATGCGTGCCGGTGAACTTGAGTCTGAATTTGCAGAAATGGATGGATATTCCGCAGAAGCACGTGCCAGTGAACTCCTGGCAGGTGTCGGCATCCCCGTTGAGCAACATTATGGTCTAATGAGTGAAGTAGCGCCAGGTTGGAAATTACGCGTCTTGCTCGCCCAAGCATTATTTTCCGAACCCGACATCATGTTACTTGATGAACCTACCAACAACTTAGACATTAATGCAATTCGTTGGCTAGAAAATATTCTTAATGAACGTAACTGTACCATGGTTATTGTCTCGCATGACCGTCACTTCCTAAACAGTGTTTGTACGCATATGGCTGATTTAGATTACGGTGAAGTTCGCATCTATCCCGGCTCTTATGATGATTATATGACCGCAGCTACACAGGTGACTGAAAGCCTCCAAGCTGAAAATGCTAAAAAGAAAGCGCAAATCACCGAACTTAAAGCCTTTGTGAGTCGATTCTCTGCAAATGCTTCAAAATCAAAACAAGCAACATCCCGGGCCAAACAATTAGAGAAAATAAATCTTGCAGAAATCAAGCCGTCAAGTCGCCAAAATCCTTTTATTCGTTTTGATCAAGATAAAAAACTGCACCGTTTAGCACTTGAAGCCAAAGGGTTAAGTAAAAGTTTTGATGACGAACTCTTTAACAACCTTAATTTGATGGTCGAAGTAGGGGAGCGTATTGCGATCATTGGTCCTAATGGTCTTGGAAAAACCACACTGTTAAAATGTTTGATGAATGAAATAAAGTCTACACAAGGTACAATCAAGTGGTCTGAAAACTCAAACATTTCTTATTACCCTCAAGACAGTGCTGGTTATTTCTCACAAAACCTGCCCTTAATTGAATGGATGGGGCAATGGCGCCAGCCTCAAGATGATGACCAAGTCATTCGCGGTACATTAGGTCGTTTATTATTTTCCCAGAATGACATCGACAAAAAAGTAAACGTTCTCTCCGGCGGAGAAAAAGGCCGCATGATCTTTGGAAAACTCATGCTGGAACGCGCCAATATTATAATGATGGATGAACCGACTAATCATTTAGACATGGAATCCATTGAATCACTTAATTTAGCATTGGATAATTATCCGGGAACATTATTTTTTGTAAGCCATGATCGTGAATTTGTCTCCTCACTAGCCACACGCATACTCGAATTCACCCCCGAAGGTATTGTTGACTTTAAAGGCACCTACGATGATTATCTCGCCAGCCAAGCGTAAGCTAAATACACAGCACACGCATTTAAAAAATCCACACACCTTTCTATAAAATATTCATGGGAATAATGCCAATATCTAAGTTTACATCGATGTTGGCATTATCTTAATACTGCCGTATGTTTTTCTAGAAAATAGAACAGCCACAAATCTAATCCAGCACGGTATGTCCTCTATATTGCATACACTTTTTAAAAACCTCTTTAAAACCACCATCCGCCTCAAACCCCTTTTTAGTGCCACCGCCAAATCCACCAATAGTTGCTCCTAAAGCAGCGCCATTTCCTACATTACCTGAAACTGCACCGATAGCGGCCCCACTTACTGCACCTAATAAACCCCCTAAAACAGCCCCCTTAGTGGTTTCCTCTGCCCCATCGCCTGAAGCATTAATACTCAATTGTTTACATTCAAACAGGTCGCGTTCAATACGATTTGCATGCGGATCATTATGGGGGTCAATAGTAGGCTTCCAGTCACTATAAATCGCACAGGCTGTTAATAGTATTAAACTACTACCGTAAAAAATATTCCTAATATAATTCAGACTACACCTCGACTTGTTTATTTAACATTATTAAGAATAGATCATAATCGTACTATAGCTAATCCACCTTGGCATGAGCAGCAGCAAAAAAAAGGCGTACCCCAACCATTGTTAGAATACGCCCCACACTTAAAAGAGAAAACTATATACCGGTAGCTAAACCAGCATACCGTACTAAATGTAATTTAAACGTTGAAAATTACAAATCACTTCGTGAATATTTCTCTATTATTTTCAGATAAAAAAATCAACTTATCATTAGTTAAATGACTTATTTAATCCAACGAATCATATCGCCTTTTGTCATACACATCTTCTTATAATGCGCCTGAATTTGTTTACAATCACCCATCATTGCAGGAGCAGGAGC
>MPSY01000023.1:8788-21059 GCA_001901525.1 Methylococcales bacterium OPU3_GD_OMZ
GCTGCGGCTGCCTCTGCTCGTTTCTTTTTCTTTAACGCATGTTTGATACGTTTCTTTTTATCAATCTCTAACTGTTGAGCGAAATACTTATTATCTAATGCACTTTGTGCCTGACTGGTTGTTGATATGGCTAACAGCGAAATAAATACCATTACCACTATTTTATTGAACGTCATAATCACCCTCTCCTAATTAAAATTAATTACTTATTATAAGCTTTTTTACACCTAACACTGACTTAGTCTGATACCTTTTTAACAAAAATCAAACCAAACCGACCTTTTATCAAGCCCCAAACGAGCATCCTTGTTCTTGTGTGCTTTTAATTACCGCCTTTTCATTCTTTCTTAAAGGAAGTCAACATGATGAGCCAACTTGAATATGAATTACATCTTCACCAAACAACACAATATCGCCCGAAACTATTTTCTTTCGCTTTCTAACTTCAACCTCACCATTGACTAATACCTGACCAGCGGCAATGACTTCTTTAGCTTCCGCGCCACTCGCGGTGAGTCCTTCAAACTTAAGAATTTTATAAAGCTCAACGGGTTCACTTGAAATTTCAACTGTTCTCACTGCGTTATAACCTACCATCATTAACCATATGCATCATTTATAGCACAAAAGATTCAATGCTTGAAAACACCAAGCATTTAACCTACCTTATCACTCATGACCACTACACTTCTTTATCAGGCGCACTATAATATTAGTCATTGTCAATCACTCGGTCAGTTATCAATACACTTAGATTATAAATTTGTATGTTTTCGATCAAACCATCCTCATCCCAGAAAAACCACCGCCCATCCATTTGACCATTAAAAAATGCTCCTTCCTGTTTCTTATTTCCACTCTCATACCATGTTATCCAAAGGCCATTTTTTACTGAACCCTTAAAAAAACCTTGCTCTTTCAACCGACCACTTTCATACCACTGACTGTAGTCCTTATCTAGCTTTCCATTTTTATAGTGCCCTTCTTCTTTCTTGTTGCCGTTGTCATACCAAAGCGCCCAAGGGCCATTTTTTTTACCGCCATGATAACGGGTTACCTCCCTCGCCTTATCATTGTTATAGATTAATTGCTCTTTCTTGTCTCCATTTTCATACCATAGCGTCCAGAGACCATGTTTCACACCATTCTCATAACTAGTTTCATGGAACTTTTGTCCGTTTTCATACCAAGTAATATCCAAGCCATTTCTTACATTGTCTTGATAATGAATTTCTCTGCCTTTTTGACCTGACTCATACCATTTTATCCACACCCCATTGCGCATATAATGCTTATAAACCGTTTGCTCATTCTTTTGTCCATTCAGATACCAACTCACCCAAATCCCTTGCTCCTTCCCATGACGATATGACCCTTCTTTCTTTTTTTGTCCGTTATCAAAATATTCAACATATCTTCCAGAAAACGGTTTCTGATCATTAATCTCATACTTCAAGCCATCTTTATCTAACAACGTTGTAACTTCTCTCTCACACCCCAACAATAAAAATAACAGCAAAAAAAGATAATGACTCTTTTTCATGACTTAATCACAACGAACGATTAACGTTTTAAAAAATGTTTTTTCATATGGCCGATAAAACCGGATTTTCAAAACTGTAAATACAAAAAACCATAAAGGAAATCCCACTTCGAATCATCAATAACAACCATATGCTCTTCTTTGAAGCTACATGCATCACATCCATGCTTACCAAAATTAAGATTGAACAGTTACTCCAGTAATTTTCCATTCTGATAGGTTTGTTCATTTTGTTTGATGCCATTCTCATCCCACATGACTGAAACACCATCTCGCTTACCGTCTTTATACTTGACATAATTCATCTTCTGACCATTTTCATGCCACCAAGTCCAAAATCCGTGCCACTGACCGTCCTTATAATTTCCCTCTCCATTCTTCTGACCATTGCTATACCACCTAATCCAAAACCCATCCCTCTTATTATCCTTAAAACTTCCTTTTAGCTTCATTCTCCCATTTTCATACCAATAACACCAAGAGCCATGCCTCTTATTTTCTATATAAAAAACTTCACTTTTCTTCTGTCCATTTTCATACCAATAGGTCCATAGCCCATTGTTATGACCCTCTCGAAAACCTATCTTATATTCCTTATTTCCATTTTCATACCATCGCATGCGTATTCCATCACTCACTCCCTCTTTATAAAATCCCTCTTCCTGCTTTTGGCCATCATAAAACCACCAGTGCCAAAACCCTTCTCTCTTACCCCGTTTAGAACTTCCCTCATACATCTTTTTGCCATTGTCCCAATACTCAATTTCGGTCGTGATTTTGTTGCCAAATAATCTATCAAACAACCCTAATCCCATAACAATCCCCTAACACCTCAACGTCTAACAATTTATTAAATTTAAAAAACACTCAAACTAAAAGATTAAGCTCTACTTTTTAACTGGTTTAATACCATTATCTCTTAACCATCTCATTTTCAAATAAAGTTGCTCAACTTTTTCCCTTGCCCACGGCGTCTTGCGCAAAAACTTCAAACTTGATTTAATACTTGGGTCACTTTTAAAACAATTAATATTAATGTTCTCAGCTAACGCCTTCCAACCATAATATTCTGCTAACTGAGTAACTATCATTTTCAATGTAATTCCATGAAGTGGATCCTGATTTTTATTTTCTGACATAATACCTTTACTTAACTCTACTTTTTTACTCTACTTTGACGTCCGCCAATAGTGTTAACATTTCAAAAAGCCAAAACGTTGAAAAATAACAAACTCTTCATTAAAGAATAAAAATTACCAGCAGAACCTTACCATACCCACCAGAAATTCTTTACGACCATCCACTCACAAAGTATCTGCAAAATTTCTTAGTAAGCACCTCTCTTCATAGTTTTAAAATAAATCCCCTCGACTAAACAAATCATCAATGCCAGTCCCATAGGAAATCGAATGAAAAAGCTAAAAGTCCTATTTTTTGACCAATATGTTAGCACACCCTTCAATGCTCCGAATACACTCCTAACATCACATTATCAGCAGTATGAGTACTGCCTGGCAGTGGCTATGACATTGCCGCTGCAGAAATTGTTTTTGGTTTTACTCAAACGTGAACGCGTAACCCATCGAAAGTATACGACTCGTGATGAAGCCAGAGCTGATATTTTGATGACATTGAACAATTTTATAGTCAACGAAAACAACGACTCTTAAACAGTGATTAAACTAATCAGACTACTCTTAATTGAGTGACCGTCAGATTGAGATAAAACCATAGTGAATGCCGGATCACCTAATAGCTACACGCTATAGACTATTTTTTTTACACACGATGAATATAAAGCAGCAGTGCGAAATAATACCGTGTTACGAGGTCAGTTATACGCCTGTGGTGACATGTAAAAAAGGACGCATTCGGTATAAACTTAAGAATGCGCCCTTTTATAGTACGTGAACAGTGCTTCAGAAAAAGCGCATACTCCGCCAGAAGGTTGTAGTAAAAAAGAAGAAATATGCCGTATTACTCACGCACTATTGGTAAGACAAAAGAAAATAACAATAGTTTCAACAATCACAAAAGTTAGCCGTTTACAACAGCCTCCATGATCGCTGAATGTACCTAAACAATTAGATCAAAATCACTGTCAAACCAGCGTTATACTTTTTTAACAAATTCAGACTTTAACTTCATCGCACCAATACCATCAATTTTACAATCAATATTATGGTCACTATCAATCAAGCGAATATTTTTCACTTTAGTACCAACCTTAACAACAGAGGATGACCCTTTTACTTTAAGGTCTTTAATCACTGAAACCGTATCGCCATCATTAAGGGTGTTGCCGTTAAAATCCTTAACGACCACCCCCTCATCTACAATATCGTTGTCTTGACTCATATTCCATTCATGCGCACATTCGGGACAAACAGACATAACCCCATCTTGATAAGTATAAGAAGAATCACATTTGGGACAATTAGGCAATACACTCATTATTTGATTTCCAATTCAGGTCTATAGTTAGTGGATACGATACCGTAGAAATAATACTGCACATCATTACGTTTATTTACTGCCATTATAATTTCTGACGTAAATTTAAAATAACTAGTGTAAACAACCCCACGGCCGTTCTTTTCTGACACCTCCCTAAGTACTAAAAGGTATGAATATTCGTATACTGAGTATCACCAGTGCAACCAGCACAGTATGCTTTACAACTATACCGCTCATATTTTTCGGGCCGGTCTTCCCAACTAAGATCCCATACCGATGCCCCTTCACTGTTCAAAACAACATCAACCTTTTTTTCAAAATACCGAAAAACTGACGCTCCCTTTTTCTCCATTAGAACACAACGAATATTAACGGCGTCATCCCCTGCCACCTTGGTAACATTGATTGTGCCACTGATACGATGTGTAACCTCAGCCTGGACATTTCCTAGAGTCACTATCAGTAACGCGATTATTTTCAACAGTCTATTCATACCTTTTATTTCCTATTTTTTATCTTCTTTAATCCTGAACTGCATTACCCTCAAGGTTTAGCCTGACATCTAATGCCTCTTTCATAACAACTGCATTCCCAATAAGATTTAATTCAATACCTGTCGCCTCTTTCAAGATAGGGCCATGGGAATCAGCCTTAGAACCAATAGCTAAGACTTCTTTATCCTTAACAAAATTACCCTCAAGGTTTAAGGTAACACCGACCGCCTCTTTAATTCTAATCGCAGTCCCTTCCAATATTAAATGAACACCGGTCGCGTCTTTAAATTTTTTCTCATGGCTCGTAACGGTTCTTTCAACAACTGCAGTTTCTTTAGTTTTAGGCTTTTGACTCGCAGGGTCTAATTCCTCAATCACTGCCTGGTTAACTTGAAGTTCATCGCTCATATCATTTAAATTAGCAATTGTTGACTTTTTAACTTTAGACTCATGACTAAGAACATCTAATTTAACCTCAGGAACAACTTTAACGCCCCTGGGTTGAACATCAGACTCATCAGCCTGAAGCTCCTCGATGATCATTTTCTCGTTAGCTCCCGGCGTAACTATCAACTTAACCTTAGATGATGAACACCCAGAAATAATAACTACAAACAGCCAGACAAAACTGACCTTATGGGCAGTTACTTTTAAAAAATTATTTATTGATTTATCCATAATGCGGGAAAGTCTACACCAAATAACAATGTAATTTCAAAGATCAACGCCATCTCATCCATTCGAACATTCTTAAAATACTCTCACGACCCAAAAAAGAGTATATACGCCCTTCCACAAACAAAGTCGCACGACCATTAAATACCAGATAATCTCCTATTTAACAGTGATTGTAAGATTTGTAAGCCTATCAATAAAGCGCTTCCTACAATTAGCCCTGAAACCAAATCGGCTAATAATGACGGCAAAAAAGCTAAAACATAATGAACAGCGTCAATATTGTGTACAAACATACCCCCTCCAACCACTAGCATGGCCACAGTACCAATAACCGCTAATAATCGAATCACTTTAGGCAAGGAAGCAACCAAAACATCGCCGGTGAGCCGCAAACTACGTGCCCCTAAACCCTTTAATTGAATCGAGCGTTTTATCAAATAAAGACCGACATCATCCATACGGACTAAAAAAGCCACAAAACCGTAGACGCCGACTGTTGCCAGTAAAGCAATAAAACTGACAACCATGATCTGCACAGGCAAAACCTGGTCTATAACTGTTTCTAAGCTGATAACAATAATCTCAATCGAAAGAATAAAATCAGTCCGTATTGCCGATTTAATTTTTGTCGCTTCAGGTTGGGTATTGCCTGCTATCGTTGGAGACTGATCAGCAACGCCTTCTTTCACACAATGCAATGAAAACCACTCAAAAAATTTTTCCACACCCTCATAACTGAGATAGGCACCACCGCCTAGTAATATCGGCACAATCAAATCGGGCAAATAACTACTTAACAAAAAAACGATGGGCAAAATAATTAATTTATTAACAACTGACCCTTTGGTAATAGCCCAAATAACAGGCAATTCACGGGAAGCGGGAAAATCAGTTGCTTTCTCAGCATTTACCGCAAGGTCATCACCTAACAACCCCACCGTTTTTTTTACCGCCACCTTACTCATTAGCGCAGCATCATCCAGTAACATTGCCACGTCATCAAGAACCGCAAAAAAACCACTCGCCATAGCCTAAAAACTCCTCAACACCCTTAGAGAAAAAATATAACACTCAAAAATAAAATCAAACAACCGTATCAACAAGGGATACCTGAACCAAATTATCTGAAAAGGTCGGTGCATGCCCCATATTTACAAATGCAGCAGAACTAATACAATTAACAGTCCCATGATTAAGTTGCCGCCAATAGCCTAATGTCGCAACAATAATCCCAGCTTTGACATCTTCAGTTATTTTGGCATTGCCCTGAAAAGCACCCCGGTCGTTAAATACTCGTATTTTATCGCCTGAGTGAATTCCTCTCGCGTCTGCATCGGAACTATTAATGAGAACATACTGCTCTCCTTGCCCTTTAATCTTGTCTTTCATATTGGCATAACAAGAATTTAAAAAACCATGACTCTTAGGCGAAATTATATTCAATGGGTACATCTTCGCCCGCTCAGGATTAGTTTCCGGTGTTTCTTTTGCAGGCACATAATCCGGCAATGCATCTAAAGGCTCACCGGATTGAAAACCTTCATACATTTGTCGAAACGGTGGGGCAACAAAATTTAACGCCCCTTCAATTTTAAATTCACATTTCCCTGACGGTGTTGGGAAATCACCTTCTCTGTGCGGTGCGCGATTATCCCTAGTGCCGACATTCAATCGTGCAAAGCCGTGTTTTTTTAGATAATCAAGATCAATCCCTTCACAAGCCGCTGCATCCCAATCAATATAATGTTCTAAGCACCCGCTATCTGACCACCCGAAATTTTCATCCCAGTAATTCATTTTTCGAGCCAGTCGCCGAAAAATCTCATTATTAGGAAGTGCTTCCCCGGGTGACTCGACACATTTCTCGTTATAAGTCAGATAAAGGTGCCCCCAAGATAAAATAATATCTTCCATTTCAGCACCCATAGCTGCCGGTAAAACGATATCGGCATAAGCTGCCGTATCCGACATAAAGTGTTCTGCTGAAACCATAAATAAATCATCACGTTTTAAACCTGCAATAATTTTATCTGTCTCAGGAGCTTGAGTAACCGGGTTAGTATTCCAACACATCATGGACTTAATGGGAGTCTCCAGTTGTATTTCACCGGTTAAGATTCGCCCCAATTGCAAATTATTAACCACCGGTGTTCCTTCCGGGATTAAGTCAGGTCGACTGATTACCTCAAATTTATACGGATGTTCCCAGACAGGAAATTGTAACGCCCCACCGCCCACATAACGCCAAGCACCTATCAATGCAGGTAAACAAGAAACGGCTCTAATCGTTTGACCACCGCCATAACTCCGCTCTAAAGCCACACCCAACCGAATAACTGCCGGTGGTGTTGTGGCATACTCTCGGGCAAATTGACGAATATCTGAAGCGGAAACCCCACTAATTGCTTCTGCCCATTCAGGGGTTTTATCTTGCGCACGAACCACGAGATCAGGATAACCTAAGGTATATTCATCAACATAGGCCTGATCAATCAAAGATTCTTCAATAAGCGTATGGATTATCGCCATCGCTAACGCTCCATCCGTACCCGGTTTAGGAGCAATATGCCAGTCAGCCTCTTTCGCTGTTTTAGACGCATATGAATCAATGACAACGACTTTAGCACCTTTTTTCTGTGCTTCTTTAACAATATGCCAATGATGTAAATTAGTACTTACTGAATTACAAGCCCAAATAACTATGTATTTAGAATGAATGAAACTTTCAGGATCAACGCCTGCTGTCGGTCCTACCGTTAATAACCAGGCCGTACAAGAACCCTCCCCGCAAAATGTCCGTTCACAAACTGTAGCCCCCATTCGATTAAAAAAAGCATCACCGCCATTGAGTCCATGCACTAAGCCCTGATTACCCAAATAACTATTAGGCATAATCGCATGCGGACCATCGGTCGCAATAATACTTTTCCAGCGCCCTGTAATTTCATCGAGCGCCGCATCCCAGCTAATCCGCTCAAACTGTTTACTGCCTTTAGGACCTGTTCTGCGTAGTGGATAGAGCAATCTATCAGGATGATAGTGGCGTTTTTCATAATCTTTCAACTTAACACACAACCCGCCGCGTGTCATCGGGTGTACTGGATTACCTTTGACGCCGACTAACTTCCCATTTTCAACCTCATAAATCATTGCACAGGTATCAGGACAATCATGTGGACAACCGCCGTGCGCTGTTTTTTTAATTTGAACCGACATAGCAATTCTCCTTAAATTATTTTTTTCGGATACTGAAAGTTTTCAAGACTCTCAATCAGTCATTCTACTTAAATTGTTTTAGTGTGCTCATTCACCAAATCCATAATTTCAGCGTCACAAGCGCCACAACCGGTTGTGGCGCCCGTTGCACTTGATATTTTATCCAGGTCAAAGCCTTGTGCAATCAAAGCTAAAATTTTTTCTTGGGTGGTCCCAGTACAACCACAAATAATTAGACTCTGTTTTTCTTGCTCGTTAGAATTCATAAAAGGGCTGTGACTTATTTTCTTTTTATTCCATGGTTAAATAATAGCTGTGATTTTATCATAACAGGCACTAAGAAAATGGTAACCAAGCACTGCTCATATGATGAACAACCCAGTTCAAGGCCAAATTTACACCGCTTGAATCAACTTAAGATAAACCTGATGGTCAATTGTTTCCAATCATAAAAAAGCCGTCAAAAGACGGCTTACGCTAAAAACATTTAAAAGAAGAGCTTTAAATTACTCTTAAATCGCCTCAGCACCCGACTCACCGGTTCTAATACGAATAACTTGCTCTAAAGACGTCACAAAAATTTTACCGTCGCCTATTTTTCCTGTTCTGGCACCTTCCACTACTGCACTCACGGTAGCATCCACAATCTCCTCAGAAACCGCTATTTCTACTTTCACTTTAGGAAGAAAATCAATGACATATTCGGCACCACGATAAAGTTCCGTATGCCCTTTCTGACGACCAAAGCCCTTAACCTCTGTAACCGTAAGACCAGCCACTCCAATTTCAGATAATGCTTCACGTACATCATCTAACTTAAACGGTTTAATAATCGCTGTGATCAATTTCATTTTTTCTCCTGCTAATTAAACACTCTGCTTTACTGTTTTTACACATATCACACTGTCAGTCAACTGCTTACTTGCAATCCGCCTCCTACCAAACAACGTTCTACATTAAAAAACTAAACCCCTAAACCACGCAATGCAATGCACAAGGACTGTAGTGTTTGATATAACTTAGGATGAGACTCTTCATAATCCTCAATGGCAAGCGCCAACCCTTTTTCAGCCATTGCAATAAGCTCTGGGTTTTGTTCAGCACGTAAATATTCATGACTGGCCAGCTTAGCTAAAACGGCAACACTTTGTGCTTGCTCATGATCGACAGTTTCAATTAACTGAATATCACGTTGTAATTGTGCAATTAAATCCAATAATTGACGACGCTGCTCACTGGTTAGACGATCTGCTTGTTCAATCAGAGCGTTTATTTTTACTATAGTATCTTGAATCATGGCTTGGCACTCCTCTATCTTCAATTTAAACTATAACTAACTTTAATCTTTACTACGGCAATTCACCCATACGCTTAATTGTCACCCTGTATAGAATCTCTATGCTCCAAAATTTCCAGTTACCCCTTCCCAATAAACAAAAACTAAAAACATTTAATGACTCATGCAATCATCATAATACGCTTTAAAAAACAACATTAAAACTAACGGTAAAGTATTTATAGTCCAGATACAGACATCATAAAAAATACTGCGACCATGGCTCATCACATAACAGATAATTAGAACAAAACAGCGCATGACAATTCATTTTAGAAACGGTAAAACAGACAGACCTTTGCTCATGCAACCGCTAAACCCCGTATTAAACACCTAAAGATCCATTGTCAACCACTCACCTAAGAAGGATTCAAGGATTTTTACCATGCATCATCTGACTGACCCACATTCGCTGAACCCGAGCATTAAACTCACGTAGCACCAATCTTATTTCCCCAACCGTATTGTTTAACCCGTGCACACCTGCTTCATTGATAACTTGTTCTAATCCATCCCTAATTAAATCCACCATCTTTGAACCGTCATAAGTTCCTGACTTAGACTCTTGGGAATTATTGCTATCGAGTTCATCGCGTAATTCCTTATTTTCTACTTTAAGATCATCCAATTCATCCACTTGATCAATAATGGCTTCAAGGTCCTGACGTAACAATTCATTTTCCAACTTCAAACGCTTTAATTCTTCTGCTAGTTTTTTAACTTTTACAGAACGCGCCTCTCCTGCTACAGGTATTTTATCCGGGGGTATGACTGCACTTTGTCCGCGACTCGGCATCGATATCAGTAACAAAACAACTAAACCTCCAACCACTCTATCAACCGGCATAACGCACTCCTCTTAACTTAATCCTTTTATCACAAGGAAACGCAACCTTCATCGACAACTATGACCATTCCTTTAGCCGTGGCAAAAGACAAAAGATCGCTCTATTCAACCTAGCAATACATTTACGCCTTATGTTTCAATGAGTCAATATGGTTTTACCCCACGCGTACAAAACACCTTACATCAAAAACCTTAAAACATTGGCACAAATGATGCTTGTACAACAATAGAGGCTAAAAACAGGCTTTTAATTATTAATTTTAGTATTCAGCGGCAATATTTTACCGCTTAGTGGACAGCTAAAAGCTATAAGGGGAAACAATGTCCTTCCGAACATCACTAACAGGCTTAAATGCATCTTTTGCAAAACTCGATGTGACTAATAACAATATTAGTAACGCCAATACCACCGGTTTTAAAAAATCTCGTGCAACCTTTAGTGACATCTATTCATCATCTATGACTCAGAGTCCTTCAAGTATTGTCGGCCAAGGTGCCTTTTCAACAGGTACAACGCAACAATTCACTCAAGGCAGCCTTAGTTCGTCTAATAATATGCTAGATCTCTCCATTCAAGGACAAGGTTTTTTTTCTTTAAAACCCGAACCTAATTCAACAGAACGTATTTTCACGCGAGCCGGGGCTTTTAGCGTCACGAATGAACGTTATGTTGTTGACTCTAACGGCAACTTTTTACAAGCCTTTGCGGTTAATAATGATGGCTCTATTAACCAAACTCTAGTTGAAACAATGCAGTTGCCTGATGTACAAGGCAACCCCGCAGCTACATCGCATATCAAGGCAGGTTTAAATCTACCCTCATCCTCCTCAATTTTAAACGTACCCTTTAATAAAGAAGACCCTAGTACTTATAATGAATCAACCACGTTTGATATCTATGATTCAGCAGGAAATGCCCATATAACCAGTGTTTACTTCATAAAATTAAGCTCAGCGACTGAAAGTAACCCTACGAATCATTGGATGACTAAAACTTTCATCGGTGACAATGAGTTAACTCCAGCATTAATGCAGGCAAAGAATATAGAGGGTAACGAATTATGGGTGGATAATATTGGACGTGTAAAAACCGAACCACAAGTACAAGCGATAAAAGACAGTACACAGGGAAGTTATGCTAACTTTTCAATAACCGCAGCAACAACGCCGGCTGCAGGAGACTCTTTAGCGGTCACAATAAAAGGGCTCGATAATGGTAATGACTATACTATTTCATATACAACCGATAAGCCTGAAACTGCTGTTGAGTCAACGGCTGGAATGGTCTCAGCCTTAAACAATGACCCCCAATTTAATCAGGAATATCAAGCCCTCTCAGGTGCTGAAAACAATATATTAATTAAGAGGGTCAATGGTAATCCTATATTACAAGCAGATCAGGCTGGATTTGACACAGCTGAAGTTGTTCCTGGAGATACCATCTCCGTAGCCTTTCAAGCTCTAACTCCACCGGATCAGGCTGGATTTAAAACGGTTGAAGTTTTTCCTGGAGATACCATCTCCGTTAGTCATAATGATTACCCTGGAACAATTACCTTTACTGCAGATTCACCACAATCTGCCATTGAAACAGCTGCGCTGGTTAGGGATCAATTAAATGCAGATCCCGTTTTTATACAAACCCATAACGCTTTTTCAGACAACGACTCTGTGATTATTGAAAAAAAAGATGGTACCAG
>MPSY01000258.1 GCA_001901525.1 Methylococcales bacterium OPU3_GD_OMZ
TTTTTTATTCATTTTAGTTGAAAGTTAAGGAGATAGTATGGTGATTTATATTAAACGTAAAAGCATTTTTATTTCGTCAGTAATGGTTTTGTTGGGAGTCAGTAGCGCTGCATTTTCTGGAGCGTATATCCCTGACCCTGAGGTTAATGAACTCGATGAGAAATATATATCGCTGAAGTTTGGTGCTTCTGTTATTGAAGACAGTGGCGTTTCTGATGCGGGAGTGACGGGTTTGTCCGGTGGGGAGTATTCGGCAGATGTTGGGCATTATGTGGCCGGTGCTATTGGAATGGTACGGGATGGCTATAGGCTCGAGTTTGAAGTTGCAAACCAAATTAACGATCTTGATAAACTCAGTGCAACAAGTATAGCTACCAGTATAAAGGCGAGTAACAGTATTCCCGGTGTTGATGCGTCGGTCACTACATTTTTAGTTAATGGTTATAAAGATTTTGTATTAAGTCGTGGTGTTTCTGCCTATTTCAGTAGCGGGGTGGGTATCGCATACGGAGAATTAGATTTGGCGGGAGGAAATACAGCTATTGATGGTGTAAATTGGAATTGGCAAGAACATGGCCAAGATGATACCGTTTTTGCTTGGCAACTCGGAGTCGGGGTTGGTTATGAATTAACAAAAGCGATGAGTCTTGATGTTGGGTATCGTTATTTAGGTTCCTCTGATTTTGAATATGGCAGTACCAACATTGAACTGGGAAGCCATAATGTAACAGCAGGCGTTAGGTACACATTTTAGATAATTCAGTTCTTGAGCGACGAGTTGGGAACACAAGGAATATGAAAGTCGCTGTTTTTGTTTTTCAGGGTTGAATACCGCAAGTTTAATTTATAGGTCGTTT
>MPSY01000259.1 GCA_001901525.1 Methylococcales bacterium OPU3_GD_OMZ
GTTTTGCCGTTGTCTGGGGGGTTTTGGAGGGAATTTTATTGTTAATGCATCGGATTGACAGAGACGCACAAAATAGACCCTTAAAGTAACGAAAGGCCCGCCTGAGAATGTAGGTTCTTGGGCGGGCTGTTTTGAGTTAGCTATAAATTTTATACAAGCCATCAAGGACCAGGCTATTCGGACTGATCATGCCGATTATCTTATCGTTTTCAATAACGGGTGCACGAACGAGGTTATAGTTTGCAAATAACCGAGCACATAATCGAATATCCATTTCAGGCCGAACACAGATAACCGGCGTTTCCATAATTTCATAGACATTAACGCGATCTGGTGCCCTGTTTTTAGCCATGACTTGTCGCGCAATATCACTGGATGTTATGAGACCAAATTCATCATGATCATGGCGCCGATTTACAATGATTGTTGAGGTTTCCGATGATTTCATTAATAGCAAGGCTGCGCTGACCGTTGCATCACCATCAATGGTGCTAAAAGTTGTTTTCATAATATCTCTAACGGTTATCTTTTCTGAATAGCTCATATTTCATCCTCAAGTTCATGGGTTAGTTCATTGACTTGGTGCATAACGCCAATGGCATCATCGACATCAATTTTAAAAGCGATACCGGTTCCGGGCTTACTGTCAAATTCACCCGCGCTCGCTATTTTTTCAAGAATGTAGCGACTTAAATGCTCTTCAACTAAAAAAAGTAAAACATTCCGTTGTGTTTCAAGGGTTAATCCTAAAAATGTTTTGGGCTGGTCGATTCCTTCGCCGCGAGCATTATTAATAACGGTTACGCCTTTAGCGCCGTGACGACGTGCTGAATCAAGTACTGATTCTGTTTTATC
>MPSY01000024.1 GCA_001901525.1 Methylococcales bacterium OPU3_GD_OMZ
ACATTAAAAATCTATACAGCGACCGTTTTTTTCCCAATCGCCAAAGCGAGTAGGGTCAGTTGTCTTTTTACTTTCACTGTTATCCCTTTCTTCCTCTGGGGTTACCGGTTGTTGCTTTGCGCTTTGGGGTTGCTTGGTTTTTGGCGATTGCTTTGTATTGTCTGACATGGCTCACTAATCCTCACTACAATTGGAGAGTTCACTATACAATATAGGTTTAATAGTCCCCTCTTTAAAGCGTAGGTAATAAAAAATGCACGACCATTCAACCCCTTTTCTTTCTGCTTTAGGCTTTAATCGCTCAGACTCAGCAATTTCTAGCATAACCCCTGCCGTGTATTGCCTCGATCACCTTGCTGTGCTAACGCTATCAGGCCAAGATGCGAGTACATTATTACAAGGGCAAAGCACCTGTAACGTTTCCGATGCCTCTGAAAAATTATCTTTACTGGGGTCTTTTTGTTCAGTTAAAGGCCGTGTCATCAGTACTTTTTTATTACTCAAACAGCGTGATGAATTTCAATTAATTTTACCGGCTGATTTAGCTGAAAGCATCAGCAAACGTCTTAAAATGTATGTGCTACGTGCCGATGTAAAAATCCAAATCAGCCCAGAAAAAATCGGCTTATTTGGCTTTGCGGATAATAGAGTCACACCCTATCTACCGGCTAACGATTACCAAACAATGAGCTTTAACGACAATGCCGCGATCGTTAAACTACCCAGCACTGCAGCACCGCGGTTTATTTTTATCGGTTCACTTGACAGTGCACAGGCATTATTTGAAAAAATGGGCACCACAGACCGTGACTTTTGCCCAGCCCTTGCCTGGGAATTTTTAGATACCCTCGCAGGATTACCTAGTATGACCTCCGCAACTAGTGAAAGCTGGATACCGCAATCTATTAACCTAGATACATTAGGGGCAATCAGTTTTAAAAAAGGCTGTTATACCGGACAAGAAATTATTGCCCGCACTCATTATAAGGGCAAAACTAAAGCCTCCATGCATCATGTCACCCTAACTAGCAATGCCGCTATAACCCCCGGGTTAAAATTATTTAGTTTAGATTCTGACAGTAACCAAAGTATTGGCGAGGTGGTTAACGCCTTACAAACTGAATCTACTTGGCAACTGTTGGTGTCTGTTAAAAACAAACAAATAAATGCTGAAGATATCTTTATTGAAGGTCATGAATCAGATTTTATTTCGTGGCTATAGTACTTACTTCGACCCACCTTACCCGTGTGTCTCTAAATAGCGCTGTAGGCCTTTAAAGATCAATTCTGGGTCCAGAATACAAGGCCGATTAATCGCTTGTTTTAGCTGCGATGCATCGCCACCGGTTAAAACCAGTTGAAATGATTCTGCTTCTGTCTGCTCCAGATCGTTAACGACCTTTTCTACTAATCCCGCCGCCGCCAACACCGAACCGTTAGCTATGGCCGGTTCGGTGGCATTAGCCAAGGCCGGCTTAAAAGATACATTACTCTTTGATAACGCAAAGGTATTTTGCGCAAGACTGTGCTGCATTAAAGTTAGGCCCGGAATAATCAAACCCCCTAAGTGTTGTCCTTGTTGATTCAGCGCATCTACGGTTATAGCCGTACCACAATCCACTACTATGACCGGTTTTGAATACTGGACCCAACTGGCAATAAGGACTAACCAACGATCCACTCCGAGCCTTTCAGGTTGCAGGTAACTGTTAGTTACACCGTGGCTGGCTTTTTCGGTAACCGCGCTTAAACAGCGCACCTGCGGCCAAAGGCTCTCACAGACGCTAATAATTTCTTTTGTCATTTGGGTGTCGGTGACATTTGCAATAACAACCACCTCAACCGGCTCTAACTGACGCCACAACAGCGTTAGTTCAGCTAAGCAATTCTCTGATCGGTTAAGGCGTTGTAATGGCGTTTTCCCTAACTGTTGACCCATTAGCCATTTAAGTTGACTATTACCAACATCAATCAGTAATGTATTCATGCGATATCGACACTGACTTCACCGGAATTATAAGCCTGTGTTTCACCATTAACTAGGGTCAGTAAAAGATGACCACTGTCATTAATACCCGAAATCGTACCGCTAATAATATTATTCCCTAACTGTAACTTAGCTGTTTGCCCTACGAGACAATCATAACGACGCCACTCATTAATTACAGCCCCTATACCCTCTTGCTCAAAGGCAGCCATAAACGGAAGAAGTTCATTAATAAGTTCGGCAATGAGTTTATTTCTGGGCACATTTTTATGCCCTAAAATACGGTGTAAGTCGACCCACTCTTGGTCAATAGCCGTTCCCTCATCGTCTGATAACACTCTATTTAAACCCAATCCAACAACCACCGAACAAGGCCCTTCCATATCGCCTGATAATTCAACAAGAATTCCACCCAGTTTTTTACCTTGCCAAAAAATATCATTCGGCCATTTCAGACCAACTTCAATACCGGTAAGCGCTCTAATCACACGAACCAGACAAACACCTACACCCAGACTTAATCCTGCCAGTGCCGAAACGCCACAAAAATATTGCCAGGATAACGACAAATAAACGTTTTGGCCAAAAGGTGAGACCCATTGCTTACCCCGACGACCACGACCAGCACTTTGAAATTCAGCGACACATATCTGGCTATATGCCGATTGCATCTGTCCATGGGTTAATAAATAATTATTGGTAGAATCAACAATATCTAAACAATTAAGAACAGAAATTTGGCTGACAACACCGGCCCTTAAATGCGCTCTGATTACTCTTTCATCCAGCAACTCAATCGGCTGAACAAGACGATATCCCTTCCCCGAAACAGCGAAGTACTTAAGCCCTAAATCATCTAAAATATTGATCTGTTTACAAATAGCCGAACGGCTAATCCCTAAGGTTTCCGACAACTCAGAACCCGAGTGAAACTGACCGTCGGAAAGGGCGACAAGGATTGTGCGTTGCGTTGTTGTGAGCGCCACTGCTTATTAAAATTACTATCGCAATAAAAACGGTTTAAAACGGAATATCGTCATCAAAATCATCAGGCCCTGGCGTCATTGGACTTGGCGCTTGCGGTGTTGCAGGCGCAGCAGGCGCCGCAGTTTGAGAACCGTCAGAATAATTTGAGGTGCCGCCACTGCGACCGCCTAACATTTGCATTTGTTCGGCAATAATATCCGTTGAATACCGGTCTTGGCCGTCTTTACCTTGGTACTTCTGTGTTTGTATGCGGCCTTCAATATAAACCTGACTACCCTTTCTTAAATATTGTTCAACAACTTCCGCTGTACGATTAAAGAAAACCACCCGATGCCATTCAGTATGGTCTTTACGTTCTTGGGTTTGACGATCAGTCCAACGCCGCGTAGTTGCCAAACTTATTCTTACTATTTTTGTGCCATTAGGACTCGTACGAACATCAGGATCTTGTCCTAAATTACCAATTAAAGTAACTTTATTCAGCATGGTTTTCTCCAAAAGTTAAGGTTCATTATTTATCATTCTACTTAATCAGCATGATAACAAATCATACCGACTGATTGCTGTTTAAAAAATCTTGTAGTGCATTACGATCCAGCGTGGCATTGTTAACTTTCAAATAAGCCACCTTATCTTGGCAATAGACACGAGCCTCCGCAACGCCTGTCACGGTTACCAAGCCTTCTGTTAGCTCAGTTTGTTCTAATGACGGGACACCTTCTAATGAAACGATTAAATTAGCCAAATAGCGAGGCGTGCGCATTTTTATCGCCACCACCAACCAAAGTGCCGTTGCTACAAGACAAACTATAAAAACCGATACAACGCCCCATTGACCAAAACACCAACCCCCTAAGGTACCCCCTAAAAAAGCCCCTAAAAACTGCGATGTTGAATAAACACCCATCGCCGTACCTTTCATATCGCCCGGGGCCGTTTTGGATATCAACGAAGGCAGTGTTGCTTCCAGTAAATTAAAGCCACAAAAGAACAACCCTAAAAAAACAATGATGCCCGTTAGGTTCTCATAAAAAAAAACAAAGCCAATAAAAGCTACAAACAAAGCAATAATCGCCCCTAAAAATACCGGTTTTATTTTATGCTTTTTCTCAGCAAGAATAACAAACGGTATCACAATAGCCATGGACCCCAGCAAGACCGGCAAATAAACCTGCCAGTGCAGACTTTGCGCCAGACCGGTTGCTCGAAGTTGTAAAGGAATAATAATAAAACTCGCCATCAGGACGAGATGTAAAATAAAAATACCAAAATCAAGGCGTAATAAATCACAGTTTAACAAGACGTCTTTAAACTGGCTGGGGACAGACTCGGCATCAGGATGAACTTTTGATTCCAACGGATTAGGAACCACATATAACACCAGCAACAAGGCTATAACCGCCAAAATAGCCGTGACCCAAAAAATTGATTGTATCCCCGCAAAATCAGCAAGAATGGGTCCTGCGACCATTGCAACGGCAAAAGACAAACCAATACTCGCACCGATCATTGCCATTGTTTTCGTTCGGTGAACCTCTTGAGTTAAATCAGCGGCTAACGCCATAACAACCGCGGCAATAGCACCACAGCCCTGTAGAGCCCGCCCTAAGAGCACACCGTAAATAGTCGTTGATAGTGCAGCGACAACACTGCCGGCAATAAACAGCACTAAGCCTATGATGATCATCTTTTTACGTCCGAACCGGTCTGACAATAAACCAAAAGGAATCTGGAACAATGCTTGTGTTAACCCATAAATACTCATAGCCAGTCCGATTAATAGCGGCGTAGAGCCCTCAAAGGAATCTGAAAACAAGGCTAATACCGGTAAAATCATAAACAAGCCAAACATTCGTAACGCATAAATAGATGCTAACGAAATACTGGCACGTCGCTCAAACGGTGTTAGTGGACTACTAATATCCTGAATTCCTGCCAAAACCAAAATCCCCTTTGCCTAGATAATACAAAAACACGTATATTATCAGGTTATCTTACTTGTCGGAATTATAGAATGGATACAATTCGTATTCGTGGTGCGAGAACACATAATCTTAAAAACATTGATTTAGACTTGCCACGAGATTCTTTAATCGTGATCACCGGCATTTCAGGGTCAGGAAAGTCTTCATTAGCCTTCGATACACTCTATGCGGAAGGTCAGCGGCGTTATGTCGAGTCGTTGTCTGCTTATGCGCGTCAGTTTCTTTCGTTAATGGAAAAACCCGATGTTGACCATATTGAGGGACTGTCACCGGCTATTTCAATTGAACAAAAATCCACCTCGCATAACCCACGCTCAACAGTAGGAACCATTACCGAAATTTATGATTATTTGCGGTTACTGTATGCCCGTGCGGGAACGCCCCAATGTCCGGAGCATGGCACCTCACTGGAGGCACAAACCATCAGCCAAATGGTCGACAAAGTACTGAGCCATAAAGACGGGCAACGGTGGATGTTATTAGCTCCCGTTGTCAATGAACGCAAAGGCGAACATATACAATTATTTAATGACCTCAAGTCACAAGGGTTTATTCGAGCCCGTATCAATAACGAAATTCATGATTTAGACGAACTCCCTGTACTCGATAGTAATAAAAAACATACCATTGAAGTTATTGTTGACCGATTTAAAATCAGAGAGGATATCGCCCTGCGATTGGCAGAATCATTTGAAACAGCCTTGCGTATTGCCGATGGAACAGCTATTGCCGCCGCCATGGACGACCCGACCACTGAACTGTTATTTTCTGAACACTACGCCTGTCGAGTCTGTGGCTATAGTCTTGCTGAATTAGAACCACGAATTTTTTCCTTTAATAATCCCAAAGGAGCTTGCTCTCACTGTGATGGCTTGGGAGTTAAACAATACTTTGATCCTGGTCTTGTTATTCACAGCCCAGAATTGACTTTGGCCGGCGGTGCAATAAGAGGCTGGGACCGGCGCAATGGTTATTATTTCCAGTTAATTTCCTCACTGGCAGAACATTATCAATTTGATACCGATGTTCCTTTTAATACGCTCAGTAAAGAACATCAAGACATACTCTTATTTGGTAGCGGCCGTGAAGCAATAGACTTTCACTTTATTACCGCCCGGGGAACGATTAAACGCAAACGCCATTCATTTGAAGGCGTCATTGCCAATATGGAACGGCGTTATCTGGAAACGGATTCCTCCACCGTTCGCGACGACCTTGCTAAATACTTAACCAATAAGCCTTGTCCAAGTTGCGAGGGTTCTCGCCTTAACGAAGCGGCTAGGCATGTCTTTATAGATAATCATCCTTTACCCGATTTAACAGCCCTCCCCATTCAGAAGCTATTAACGTTCTTCCAAACCCTTAACCTTTCCGGCAAAAAAGGTAAGGTGGCGGAAAAAATTGTTCACGAAATACAAGAGCGATTGCAATTTCTGGTTAACGTCGGTTTAAATTATCTGTCCTTAAACCGCAGTGCCGATACGTTATCGGGAGGAGAAGCTCAACGGATACGCTTAGCCAGCCAAATTGGCGCCGGCTTAGTGGGTGTCATGTATGTTCTTGACGAACCCTCAATAGGACTCCACCAACGTGACAATCAACGGTTACTCAACACCTTGATTCATCTGCGTGATATGGGTAACACCGTGATTGTCGTTGAGCATGATGAAGATGCCATTAGAGCGGCCCAACACATTATTGATATTGGCCCTGCAGCGGGTATCCATGGCGGCGAAATTGTGGCACAAGGCACGCCTAAAGCCATTATGAAAAACCCCGCATCACTGACTGGAATGTATTTATCGGGCAAACAAAAAATAGTCATCCCTAAAAAGCTTCATTGGCCAACACCAGACCAACAAATTACCATTGAAAACGCTCACGGTAATAATTTAAAAAATATCACCATTTCTTTCCCACTCGGTTTATTCACCTGTATTACCGGTGTTTCTGGATCGGGAAAATCCACCTTGATTAATGACACTCTCTACCGGCATGTTGCACGCACGCTCAATAATGCCAGCGCTCTTCCAGCGCCCTGTGATCAAGTTCTTGGCCTGAAATTAATTGATAAGGTCGTTGATGTTAACCAAAGCCCCATTGGCCGTACACCGCGCTCAAATCCTGCCACTTATACCGGTTTATTCACCCCAATCCGTGAATTGTTTGCAGCAACCCCAGAAGCCCGCTCCCGTGGTTATTCACCCGGTCGATTTAGCTTTAATGTTAAAGGTGGCCGTTGTGAGGCTTGTAAAGGCGATGGCGTTATCAAAGTTGAAATGCATTTCTTACCCGATGTTTATGTGCACTGCGATATTTGCCAAGGAAAAAGATACAATCGAGAAACACTAGAGGTTCGCTATAAAGGTAAAACGATTAGCGAAGTGCTTAATATGACTGTCGAAGATGCATTAGATTTTTTTCGCGCAATCCCCGTCATCAACAGAAAATTACAAACTCTCATTGAAGTCGGTTTAAGCTATCTGACTCTAGGACAAAAAGCGGTAACCTTAAGTGGCGGTGAGGCTCAACGGATCAAATTAGCTAAAGAACTTTCTAAACGAGATACCGGACAAACCCTTTATATTCTGGATGAGCCGACGACCGGGCTCCATTTTCATGATATCAAACAACTACTGAATGTTTTACATACCTTAAGAGACCATGGCAATACCATCATTGTCATTGAACATAATCTTGATGTGATAAAAACTGCCGATTGGATTATCGACTTAGGTCCTGAAGGCGGCGATGGTGGTGGCCTTATTATTGCTGAAGGCACACCCCATGATGTAAGCCGGGTAGAACAATCCCATACTGGATTGTTCTTAAAGAAATACTTTAAAAACTAAGCTGATTTAACAGTTTCGACTATTTTATCAAAATCTTTAACGCGTTCTTTACCGGCAGTGACCATGTCCATACCGATGCTAATCAAGAGCACTCCAAGACCGGGTGTTTTGTAAACTAACCAACCTAATAAGCCCGCTAAAGCAACACCCATTGCGGCACTGATCATCTCATTGATACCGAGAACGCCCAATAACTTCATGAATAGAACCGCAAAATCAAGCGGTAAAATAAGCAGTGCACTAAAATAAACTAACACTACAAAAGTAAAAACAACAAAAATTACAAATTGCAGTAGTCTAACTAGAGCAACATTAATATTCTTCATAACAATGAATCCCAAAAAGAAATTTTCTTAAATCAATTAACAATCGACACAAAACAAAATGTTTCATTTCATTAATTATACTACAGCGACGTTGAACTGGCTGACTTTTTATTCCTCGGTTAATATTGGTGGTTCTTCTTGTTTTAGGAAAAAAGGATGAATCACTACACCGGCAATAAAGCCCCCCAAATGGGTCCACCAAGCCACTGTTGAATAGGTTGCCTCCTGAGTCACCAAACCAATAGTAGCTTCATGAATTTGATACATGACCCAAAGCCCTAAGAAACCCACAGCCGGCACCTCAAAGAAAATCGGTAAAAAGAACAAAGGCAGCCATAATTTAATCCGTGCATAGGGATACAACAAAAAGAAGGCGCCTAATACCCCAGCGATTGCACCCGAAGCACCCACCATGGGCAAAGTTGCAGATGAATTAAAATAATATTGTAGAAAAGCTGCAAACAACCCACATAACACATAAAACAGAGAAAACCGCATTCGCCCCATCCGCTCTTCAATGTTACCGGCGAAAATCCATAAAAACACTAAATTAATCAACAAGTGCAAGATATCTCCGTGTAAAAACATACTGGAAAAAAAAGAGAAATAACTGTCGTCTGGAAAGCCTGTTTTGATGGCCCACTCAGGAAAACTGTAACGTGCCGCAACCATGCCATAGATGTAGAGCACATAATTATTAACTTCAACAGGAAGAATAAACAAAGTACTAAATATTGCTGTATTAATGAATATAAGAGCCCAGGTTATATAAGGACGCGTCGTTAATGGGATGGTATTTCTAACCGGAATCATCTTTTTATTACCTTCTTGGCGGGACTTTAGAAACTTGGCGGAAATTCATAATAATATCAAATACCCCTAACATAGCGAGTCCTGTAAACATATGCTGCGGATAAATCATAAGTAATAAGTAGACAGGAACTAAAAAGCCATGACTATAGCCCTTCTTAGCAATATTAAAGTGAAAAATGGCTAATCCCTGAAAAGCATACATCATGGTCAAAATTACTAACAGGTCATAAATCAATAACTCACTGATCATATATCCAATCGACAATATAACTATCGCAGCCATAAAGACCGACCGAGGGATGGATAAGTTATAAAACTCGCTCTGAAACCCTCCCGGGTTGTATTGGTAAGATTGTAAATAACGTGCGAGTAACAGCGCCATCATAGACGTCACCCCTAACATAACCGCCACTAAGCCATTTATTATGTAAAGACTCCCATCCTCTTCAAAACCCTCAATAGTTGCACCTTGAATACTATGTGTCGCTAATTCCAGCCATTGTCCCCACCATGAAACTGCATCGCCGGTAAAAAGTTGAATACTCATGGCTAACAAGACACAGCACGTCGTAATCACGACTAATGAATCACCCTGTGAAGCTAAACGATACAATGCCCGAGCACTCAACCAAACCGGTATATACAAAAACAGAGCAATCGGTACTTCCATTCCCGGCCGTGGAATAATAAAGGATTGCACAATCATAATAATGATTGCTGAAAAAACAAAAACCAACAACCCTTCCTGTGGGTTCTTTCTGAGTGTTACTAACGCACCCACAGCAGCACTAATCACACCAAAAGGTACAAAGAAAATAGAAACAGCACCGAATACCGTCATAACTAGAATAGCCTGATGCCGGTTATTCACTACATATTGGATTAAAAATCTCATCAAATAAAATCCTAAAATTAAATTGTTATGCTAATTAAGTGACCACGTATTGAAAAGGTAATTCAACTAAAGCTAAATTATCCTAAACCATCATTAAACACCTGTATTATCATTAATTCATACCTCTAATCTATGGTCAATATGAGAAACTGCAAGTACATAATACTATTTCACAACTGTTATGAAATTTAAACAAATTGCAGGGGGTCTTTTAGACCGACGTTATTTTCTTAAGAAAAGTCTGGTCTTCTCTGTCGCTGCAAGCATACCCGCCTATTTAACTGCACAGACACCCCTTGAACTCGAACGCACACAATGGATGTCTGAACCCGGACTAGGCTTTTCTAATTACGGTCAACCATCCCCTTTTGAGAAAAAAACCATTCGGTGGACAATGGCTAACAGCCATACCCCCGGAAATGGCGTCTCATGGACCCCTTTACAGGACCTTGAAGGTATCATAACACCTTCAGGACTTCACTTTGAACGCCACCATAACGGCGTCCCCCAAATAGACCCTGCAGTGCATCGCTTGACGATCCATGGCTTAGTCACTCACCCTCTTGAATTTTCAATTGAAAACCTATTGCAATACCCTAAAATATCAAGAATTTGTTTTATCGAATGCGGCGGCAATAGCAATGCAGGGTGGCATAAAAACCCTATCCAAACCCCGGTGGGTAATTTTCATGGCATGGTTTCATGCAGTGAATGGACCGGCATACCCTTAAAATTATTATTAAATGAAGCGCAATTACAACCTCAAGCAAAATGGCTTATTGCTGAAGGAGGAGATGCCAGCCTAATGAACGTTAGTTTACCCATTGAAAAAGCAATCAATGATTGTTTTGTTGCCTTGTACCAAAATGGCGAAAGAATTCGCCCTGAAAATGGCTACCCATTACGGTTAATCGTTCCAGGTTGGGAGGGTGTGGTTAATGTCAAATGGTTACAACGTCTTCATATTGCCAGCCAACCCAGCATGTCTCGCAATGAAACCGCAAAATATACGGAGTTATTACCAAGTGGAAAAGCACAACAATTTTCATTTTTTATGTCCGCAAAATCTATTATTACCAACCCAAGCTTTGGTCATCAATTAAATCGTTTTGGGCTCTATCAGATATCAGGTTTAGCATGGTCAGGTCGTGGCAAAATTACTCGCGTTGAAGTGTCAGCCGATCAGGGTCAGACCTGGTTAGATGCCGAGCTGCAAGACCCTATATTGTCCATGTGCTTTACCCGCTTTAGAATACCTTTAGAATGGCATGGTCAAGCCATTGTGTTAAGTAGTCGTGCAACAGATGAAACAGGATACGTTCAGCCGACACGAACTGAACTAATCGCCCAACGTGGCCGACATGGTTATTTCCATTACAATGCCATTGTTAACTGGGCCCTTTCAGCACAAGGTCAAATCAGCCATGTCTATAATTAAATATGGCTTAATTGTTTTTTTAAGTTGGATGAATCCATCGCACGCTGGCGATGCTCTCAGTCCCATGTTAGGAAACCCTCTCTCAGAGACAACTATACAACAGCGTAACTTCACTGTCTTTCAGAATGGCCAGGGCTTACCTGTCGGACAAGGCGGCGTCACCGCAGGAAAAAAAATTTACACTTCTCGTTGTCTGAGTTGCCACGGATTTGAAGGGTCAGGTAATAGCGCTGAAGAACTTGCCGGTGCCCTACACCGTTTAACCGATAACCCGCCCGATAAAACTATTGGTACTTACTGGCCCTATGCCACAACCCTTTTTGATTTTATCCGTCGCGCCATGCCCATGGATTCCCCCGGCAGTCTGTCAACACAAGAAATTTATGATGTAACCGCTTATTTATTATTTTTAAATAAAATTATCGACCACAACCAAACAATCGACAATAAATCACTCGCCAACATAAAAATGCCGAATAGAAATGGGTTTATTAATCATTATAAAAACAACAACTAATCCCCTACCTTTTTGAAGATATATTATAAAATATAAAAAAGGTTAAAGCATTATAGGATTATAGGATTAATTGCTAGAAATGATTAAGGCTATCAGCGTTTTGATAGCCTTAATAAAAATGGCGTCCCCAGGGGGGTTCGAACCCCCGTTACCGCCGTGAAAGGGCGGTGTCCTAGGCCTCTAGACGATGGGGACTAAGACTGTTACTACAATGAACCAAATTTGGTGGAGCCAGGCGGGATCGAACCGCCGACCTCAACACTGCCAGTGTTGCGCTCTCCCAATTGAGCTATGGCCCCTGCAGGAAAAAAAGTATTATACAATTTTTTATAAACTTGTCCAGAGCTATATAAAACTTTTTAATTAAACCGCTCAAATTTTCTTAAACATATAGTTCCTGAAACATCTTTTCAGAAACAATATCCAAGTTCGATTCAACACGATCAAGATAAACATGCCCCATAAGATGATCAAATTCGTGTTGAAAAACACGCGCAATAAAACCGCTAAGATGGACGTGTAACCGCAAGCCGTTTATATCTTGATAGTCCACTTGTATTTCCGTGTATCGCGGCACTAACGCTCTTATTCCTGGAATACTCAAACAGCCTTCCCAGTCTTTCTCACAGTGCTCATTTGTTGCCGTAAAACTCGGATTAATCATCACAATGGAATCCATCTGTGGTGCCAAAGGATATCGATCAGTGGGCCGTGAACCAATGATGATGATCTGATATGACTCACCAATCTGCGGTGCTGCGAGCCCGACACCATCGGTTGAAGCTAGCGTCACTTCCATATCAGAAATTATATTAATAACGGCATTTTCAAAAACACGCCCCACCACCATGGCTTCTTTCCGAAGCCTTGGATCTCCTAACTCAACAATCGGTCTTATTTGATGCATGTAAAGAAATATTCATTGTATAGTTCGAACCTTTATCTATTCTATCTGACTTCACGGAATAATTAGCGACTATCCAATAAACTGAGCAACATGATAAAATCATCTCATTATTTTTTTACACAGGAAATTACTGGTAATGTCGAGCAATGAAGCTACCACCCCCGAGAATTTTATTCATCATAAAATCACCCATGATATTAATCAAGGTCTCAATAATAGTCATGTTATTACCCGCTTCCCCCCCGAACCTAATGGTTACCTTCATATAGGGCATGCCAAATCAATTTGTTTAAATTTCGGTACCGCCATTAAATTTAATGGCCACTGCAATTTACGCTTTGATGACACCAACCCTGAAAAAGAAAGCGTTGAATTTATGAACGCCATTGCTGAAGATGTTAAATGGCTGGGTTTTTCATGGCATGAAGTCAATTACGCTTCTAATTATTTTGAACAACTCTACAACTTTGGTGTGCAACTCATTCAAAAAGGTTCTGCCTATGTAGACAGTCTCAGCGCCGATGAAATTAGACAACTCCGGGGGACATTAACAGAGCCAGGTACTGAAAGCCCAGACCGTAACCGCTCTATTGAAGACAGCATTGCCCTGTTTGAACAAATGAAAAATGGTGAATTTGCAGACGGCAGTTATGTTTTACGCGCCAAAATTGACATGAATTCCCCCAATATAAATATGCGCGACCCCGCACTCTACCGTATTCGTAGAGCGCATCATCCACGCACTGGTAATCATTGGTGCCTGTATCCAATGTACGATTTCACCCACTGTATTTCTGATGGCATTGAAAAAATTACCCACTCATTATGCACACTTGAATTTGAAGACCACCGTCCTTTGTACGATTGGGTGCTGTCTCAATTAGAATTCCCGCACCACCCCCAACAAATCGAATTTGCGCGACTTTCATTGGAATACACCATTGTGAGCAAACGTAAATTGCACCTGTTAGTAGAACAAGGCCATGTTTCTGGCTGGGATGACCCGAGAATGCCTACACTTGCTGGATTACGACGCGCGGGCTTTACCCCCAAATCTATCCGAGACTTCTGTGAACGTATTGGCGTTACCAAGAAAGATTCCTGGATCGAAATGGGTGTTTTAGAACATTCTATCAGAGAAGACCTCAATACCCATGCAACCCGCAGAATGGCCGTTCTAAAACCGTTACGTGTAGTCTTAGAAAACTTTCCTGACAATCATTGTGAACACTTAACGGCCAGTAATCACCCTCAAAATGACCAACTGGGTAGTCGCACACTCCCTTTTGATAAAGTCATTCTTATAGAACAAGAAGATTTTGCTGAAATTCCACCGGCAAAATTTAAACGACTCATACTTAATGGGGAAGTGCGCCTTCGCAATGCCTATGTTATTAAATGCCACAACATCATTAAAAATGATCAGGGCGATATTATTGAATTAAGATGCACTTATGACCCTGATACGCTCGGTAAAAAACCAGAAGGACGTAAGGTTAAAGGTGTTATTCACTGGGTAAGCGAAAAACACTCACTGCCTGCTGAAATTCGTTTATATGATCGCTTATTCAACGTCCCACACCCTGAATCAGAAGAGGATTTTACTAGCGCCTTAAACCCCAATTCTCTTCAGGTTATTAGCGGCGCTAAAGTTGAAAATTCTTTATCAGACACTTCAGCAGATAAACAGTACCAATTTGAACGCATCGGGTATTTCTGTGTAGACTCAAAGGACAGTCAACCGAATCAACTGATCTTTAATAGAACCGTCACCTTAAGAGATACCTGGACTTAATGAACGCGCTTTATTTTAGGTAAAAAAAAAGGCTGATAACCTATCAGCCTTTTTAAAATTCAGTGTAAAAAAATTACAAAGAATTAACTGCGTTTAGATCTGAGAAAGCTTGCTCTAAACGTGTAGCCATACCCACTTCTCCAGCACGTTGCCATGCTCTTGGGTCATAGAATTTCTTGTTAGGACTATCGTCACCATCAGGATTACCAATTTGGCCTTGTAAGTAACCTTCATTTTTTTGGTAATAATCTTTAATGCCTTCCCAAGTAGCCCATTGTGTATCAGTATCGATATTCATTTTAATAACACCGTAGCCAATAGATTCTGAGATCTCTTCTTGAGAAGAACCAGAACCACCATGAAAAACAAAATCAAGTGTATTTGAAGGAACACCGAATTTCTCAGAAACATATGCTTGAGAATTCGCGAGAATTGTTGGTGTTAGTTTTACGTTACCTGGCTTATAAACACCGTGAACATTACCAAATGAAGCAGCAATGGTAAAACGATGACTGATATTGCTTAAAACTTCATAAGAATAAGCAACATCTTCAGGTTGTGTGTATAACAATGAAGAATCCATATCGCTGTTATCAACGCCATCTTCCTCGCCACCTGTACACCCTAATTCAATTTCGAGTGTCATGTCCATTTTAGACATACGTTCTAAATAGCTTGCACAAGTCCCAATATTCTCTTCAAGACTTTCTTCAGAGAGATCTAGCATATGAGAGCTAAATAATGGCTTACCCGTCAACTCAAAATTAGCTTCTCCCGCATCTAATAAGCCATCAATCCATGGCAATAATTTTTTAGCTGCGTGATCAGTATGCAAAATAACCGGCACACCATAATGTTCAGCAACATTGTGTACATGTTTAGCACCTGAAATAGCACCAATAATAGCTAACTGGTGCCCGTCAAGATCTAAACCCTTACCAGAGAAGAACTGTGCGCCACCAAAAGAGAATTGAACAATAACCGGTGACTTAACCTTTGCAGCCGCCTCTAATGTTGCATTAATTGAGCCGGTGCTAATGGTATTGACTGCAGGTAAAGCCATTTTATTGGCTTTACAATAATCGAATACTTTTTGTACATCATCGCCCGTAACCACACCTGGGTTGACGATATCTAATATTGAGTTTGACATTTAAAATCCTATCTATTGTTCTTACCCCTAAAGCAAATCATCAGGGGACCTAAAAAAATAAGAACCTGTTGAAACCTCACAGGTTCTTATTTGAATACCAAAAATTAATTAACCTTCAACCGAATCAACTGGTTTTTCTAAATTACTTAAACGGTCAGCTAATAATGTTTCTAATTTTTCTAAAGCTGCAGTAAAACCTGCAATTCCTTCTGATAATTTATCAGAAGCCATTCTATTTTCAGCATGCATCACATCAAATACATCTTTATTAACAGCAATCCTTTCGATATTAGCATTCAGCGCATCAGCTGCATTTAACTTCTGCGGCAATTCACCTTCAGTTGTAGCCAATTCATTAATTAACCCCGGTGAAATTGTTAATAAATCAACACCTGCTAATTCAGTAATTTCACCTAAGTTTCTAAAACTGGCACCCATCACCTCAGTTGTATAACCGAATCTTTTATAGTAATTATAAACATCCGTTACTGAAATAACCCCTGGATCTTCTGCCGCAGGATAAGAATCACGACCGCTATCTTTCTTATACCAATCTAAAATACGACCGACAAAAGGTGAGATAAGTGTAATATTGTTATCAGCACAAGCAATGGCTTGATGAAGCCCAAACAATAAAGTTAAGTTACAACTAATCCCTTCATCTTCTAAAACGGCTGCCGCTTGTATACCTTCCCAAGTTGATGCAATTTTAATCAAGATACGATCACGCGAAACACCCGCTGTTTCATACTGAGCAATAATTTCACGCCCTTTAGTAATGGTCGCTTCGGTATCATAAGATAAACGAGCATCTACTTCAGTAGAAACACGCCCTGGAATAAGATCTAGAATCTTAAGACCAAATGATACAGCTAAACGATCAAAAGCAAGTGTTACGACCTCAGTTGCTGCCGCTGTACTGCCTAATGTTTCACGTGCACCTGACAATGTCTCATCCACAATACCTTGATACTCAGGCATTTGTGCTGCAGCAGTAATTAATGATGGATTCGTTGTTGCATCTTGTGGCTTACACTCTTCAATCGCTTTCAGATCGCCAGTGTCGGCAACAACTACAGTCATTTCTCTAAGTTGTTCTAATAAATTCATTGCTATACCTACTGATTTATAATAATTAATAATCTATGTAATGTGCATTAGTTAGGGCGCTATTGTTAAGAATGAGATGCTGTTAACTATTATCTGACTCTTTAATTAATAAAATAATCCCAGAAATACAAAAAGAATCGAGCGTAAAACGCCCGATTCTTTTGTAAACAGGAAGGTTAAATCCCAAGGATTAGAGTAAAAACAACCTCAAACAACCTCAAACAACCTTAAGATAGCTTATACCTTAACCGTTTAAATAACGATCAACACCTGTTTGCGCTGCTGAAGACCCAGCATCACCTTGTGCGGCTAAATATCTATCAACACCTGTTGCACCACCTGTAGCTTTTGGTGCAGATTCTGAACGTCCTTTTACTAAAAATAAAACAGCACCAGCAACAGCTATCAACAGACCTAACTCTGTAACACTTGTTGATTCATCTTTCTTAGCGGCTACTGGCGCAGCTGTTGCAGCGACCTTATTAGGCTGAGATATTGCAGATTTATCTTGATAGACAATAATCGGCTTAAAGTTATATGCTGGATACTCCTCAGCACCCACAATAGGGCTCGCAATTAGTAAAGCAGTAATTAAACCAGTTGCTAATTTTATTTTTTTCATTTTTACCTTCCTATTCATTTAACTAAATAACTAAAGTGAAGATTCTACATGATTCACAACATTTTCAACAGTAAAACCGAAGTGTTTCATTACATCACCACCGGGTGCTGACTCTCCGAATGTGTCGATGCCCACAACGTCACCTTCTAAGCCAACATACTTACGCCAAAAATCCGTAACACCAGCTTCGACGGCAATACGCTTAACGCCCGGTGTTAATATGCTATCTTTATAATCTTGGTCTTGACGATCAAAAACATTTGTTGACGGCATGGATACCACGCGAACATGGGTTCCTTTAGTTGCAAGTTCTGCTTGTGCTTTAATTGCTAAATCAACTTCAGAACCCGTAGCAATAATAATTGCAGCAGCTACACTGCCTTGTGCTTCAGAGATTACATAAGCACCTTTACGAATTGCTGCAATTTGCTCGTCTGTACGACCTATAAACGGAAGGCCCTGACGACTTAAGATTAAACTTGTTGGTCCATCCATACGTTCTATTGCCATTACCCATGAAACTGCGGTTTCCGTGCTATCTGCTGGGCGCCACACATCCATATTTGGAATAAAACGCATGGCTGATGTATTTTCAATAGGTTGATGCGTAGGTCCATCCTCACCTTGACCGATTGAGTCATGTGTTAACACCGCAATAGTACGAATCCCCATCAATGCCGACATCCGTAATGCACTTTTAGCATAATCAGAGAACATATGAAAGGTACCACCAAAAGGCATTAATCCGCCATGAAGTGCCATACCATTCATTATTGCGTACATACCAAACTCACGTACACCGTAAGAAATGTAATTACCCATCTCTTTACCGCTAACGTGTTTAAAATCAGCACAACTGGTTAAGTTAGATCCTGTTAAATCAGCTGACCCGCCTAAAAACTCAGGTAATGTCGAGGCTAAACCGGCAATAGTCTTCTGTGAAGCCTGGCGACTCGCTAAGTTTTCTTGCTTTGAATTAGTCTCTGCAATAAATGCATCGGTGACTTCTTTCCAGTTCGCTGGTAAATCACCGGCCATACGACGTGTGAATTCTGCCGCTTCTGCTGGATACTCTGCTGCATATGCTGCAAATTTATCATTCCAAGCGTCCTCTACACGGGCGCCTTTTGCTTTCGCATCCCAACCGGCATAAACTTCATCAGGAATTTCAAATGGTGCAGAATCCCACCCTAACTCTTTACGTGTTAGTGCAACTTCTTCGTCACCCAATGCCGCGCCATGACAGCCATGAGTACCACTTTTATTCGGCGAACCAAAACCAATAATTGTTTTACAACAGATTAATGAAGGTTTATCAGTAACTGATTTTGCTTCAGTGATCGCAGCAGAAATGGCATCAGCATCATGTCCATCTACAGACACAACATGCCAGTTATAAGCTTCAAAACGCTTTACAGTGTCATCTGTATACCAACCATCAATATGCCCATCAATAGAGATATTGTTGTCGTCCCAGAATGCAATCAAATTTCCTAAGCCCCAGGTGCCTGCAAGTGAACAAGCCTCATGGGAAATACCTTCCATTAAACAACCGTCTCCCAAAAATACATACGTATTGTGGTCAACAATTTTATGGCCTGGTTTATTGAATTGCTCTGCCATCAACTTTTCAGCCATAGCAAAACCAACACCATTACTGATACCTTGTCCTAAAGGACCCGTAGTTGTTTCAATTCCTGGTGCATAACCATATTCCGGGTGACCTGCACATTTCGAGTGTAATTGGCGAAATGATGATAATTGCTCCATAGGCAAGTCGTAACCTGACAAATGTAATAATGAGTAAATCAACATTGAGCCATGACCATTAGATAAAACAAAACGATCACGATCGGACCACTCTGGACTGCTTGGATTATGTTTTAGGTGGTCATTCCATAGTACTTCAGCAATGTCAGCCATACCCATGGGTGCTCCCGGGTGACCTGATTTTGCTTTTTGCACTGCATCCATGCTCAGTGCTCTTATGGCGTTCGCTAATTCTCGACGCGAAGACATACAATTCTCCTGATAAATTTTTATGTTCTATACCTAAAAGCAAGGCATAGGTGATTCTTTAACTGAAATCCAAAAATGAAATATAACAGACAAACAAAAAGCGGGTATTCCCTAGAGGCAAGACCCGCTTTTATTAATGGGATTATTCCATATTAGCGTGTACCGCTCGCATTTCTTCTTCTGTAAGATTTCTCTCGTGAATAATATATGAGACTACAGCTTCTAAAAATATAAGCGTCGACAGTTCAAATACCGAACCCATTGGCATTCCAAATACTTTCTCATACATATCAGGACGACCAATATTAAACACCGAATCAACCATATTGCCGATAGTTGATTCTGATTTAGATGATATCAAAATAGCTTTGGCACCAACATCTTTAGCTTTCTGCGTGAAAGCCGCTAATTGTTGAGTTTCACCTGAACCAGAAATGACAATAAGTAAGTCACCTTCCTGAATGCTTGGTGTCACCGTTTCACCCACTAAATTAACTTTATAGCCTGAGTGCATTAAGCGCATTGCAAAATTCTTACAAACCAGAGCTGAACGACCGGCCCCCGCTAGAAAAATGCCATTAGCCTCGTCGACAAGCCCTACTAACTGCCTGTCATAATCATGTTCAGTTGCAGCTAATATGCTTGAAATCTTCTCAATAATTAACTGTTGATGCATATTACGCGCCTGCTGTATCAACTAGTTGACGAATCTCACGTGCTGAATCAGCAGGTGATGGTGCGCCATAGATAGCTGCGCCCACTACAACGATATTTGCACCGGCTTGTACAACACTTTGTGCTGTAGACTGGTTAATACCGCCCGCTACTGAAATTCTTACTGGTAAACCTAAACCAGCGATGTCACTCAAGTCACCAAAAGGTGTTGCACCTGCCGCTTGTGCGTCAAGACCCGTATGAATACCAATGATTTGTGCACCTATATCAGCTGATGCACGTGCACACTCAATTTTATCAGGAACGTTAATCAAATCAATTTGTGCTTCTGCACCGTGCTCGTTTGCTGCTTTAACAACACCCGCAATAGT
>MPSY01000260.1 GCA_001901525.1 Methylococcales bacterium OPU3_GD_OMZ
GGAGTAAATTAAAAAAGATGATTTAAAATCTAAATATAAGTTCATAAATCCATGATTTATCGCTTAAAGCGACTATAGCAGGTTTTAAAAAAAAGAAAAGATTTTTGTTCTAAAAAAGACACAGTCGTTGCTTTATTGCAACAATCGAGCAATAAGGTGAGACAGGCCGCAAGTTTACAGGGCTTTGGGGTATGGTTTGTTGCATTTACGCACCAAAAAAGCGCCTACCGAGGGGCGCGCCGATCTAAAAGAGTGCGTGTTGGGTTGTTTCGTGAGTTGGCTGGGTCAGAGATAGGGGTTTCTTAGATGGATAAGTCCTTGTAAGTAAAAGGTGTTTTGTCTTTTTTTCTTTTTTGGCAAGATATTTGCTCAAGAGTTAACTGATATTAAATCGTAAGGAGAGTTTTAGATGAAATTGATTACAGCAATAATTAAACCTTTCAAACTAGATGATGTCCGTGAGGCTTTGTCTGAGGTTGGGGTTTCTGGGGTAACGGTGACTGAAGTGAAAGGCTTTGGACGTCAGAAAGGCCATACAGAGCTTTATCGGGGAGCGGAATATGTCGTTGATTTTTTACCCAAAATGAAGCTGGAAGCCGCTGTTGCAGATGATTTGGTTCAAGCCGCCGTGGAGGCTATTTCACAAACTGCCAATACCGGCAAGATTGGTGACGGTAAGGTTTTTGTGAGTGCACTTGAACAAGTGGTACGTATTCGTACCGGTGAAACAGGTGAAGAAGCCCTGTAAGCAGATTTAGTAATACTATTAATGGTGAGGTATATATTGTGGAACAAGTAATTGAATTAAGTTATGCCCTAGACACGTTTTATTTTTTA
>MPSY01000261.1 GCA_001901525.1 Methylococcales bacterium OPU3_GD_OMZ
AAAGATGCTGTGTGCAACAGTTCTCCGGCAAGATATGGACACAAATACGCCTAACGCTTCACATCACCGGCAGCAAAAAGCATAGCGAGGAACGAGCGGCGCTTTTTGCTGCCCGAGTGCATGTGATTGTTAGGTTTTTTTGTTTACTTCCGAATGAATCGAAAATACATAAACTTCTGCTCTTTATTGGCTGGTGTGATATGTATTTCGTTTCTTTCTTCTAGCAACTCAAATTTTCCACCTAACTCGGCTTTTAGTTTCGATGAGTCGTATTGAACGATTTCCAACCCACTACATTTATTGGGGCCTCCGATTGCAAACGCTGCAATGATGAGATGGCCTCCTGCTTTTAGTGATTTAGTTAAAGCGTTTACGTACTTTCTTCTATCAGACTCATCAGTTAAAAAATGAAAAACCGCCCTATCATGCCAGAGTGTAAGTTTATGCGATGAGTTAAATTCTGTTACATCAGATTCAACCCATTCGATATTTTTCGCTAAATCACCTAATCGGTTTTTTGCACCAGCTAGTGCATTTTCAGAAATATCTAGCACCGATAAATTTGTGAAGCCATCTTTACAAAGAAAATCCACTAACACTGATGCACCACCACCAACATCAATGATTGTTTCATCAAGAGACACCCCAGTGCGATGAATAAGTTCCAACGACAACTTTGGCTCTTTTTGATACCAACTTACATCCAATGGCGATTTTTCTTGGTAGACATTCTGCCAATGGGCTTTTCTGTCAAACATGATGCAGATACCTTCTCTTGAAACCTAACGCAAAAGTCAGCGGCAATTGGGGGCTGGAGCGTAGCGGAAGCCCCCAATT
>MPSY01000262.1 GCA_001901525.1 Methylococcales bacterium OPU3_GD_OMZ
AGTGGTGAAGTAACCATCAATGGCAATCTAACAGTAAACACTTTAAAAGATTCATCAGGAAACAATATGGTGCGCAAAGTTGAAAATGCTGTGCATATTGGTGCCAATTCATTTACTATTGAAGATGCGTCCACCTCAAGCAGTGGGAAAGATGAAATAGCCTCCAGTATTAACAAACTACAAATCGGCACCAGTACGTCACACAATACAACTGTCAAGGGTACTCTTACGATTCAAACCCCAACGAGTGACAATCATGCCACAACTAAATCTTATGTTGACACTGCAACCGGTACTAATTCAACTAATATCACAACAAATACCAACAACATCTCAACCAACGTTACAAACATAACAACAAACACTAGCTCTATTAATAATCTTAATACAATAATTCGTCAAGATGATAATACTATCCACATTGGACAGAACTCGGTAGTGTTTGAAGACAACGGCAATCAAGACACTATGTATTCAAGTAGCAATCAGTTAAATATTGGCAGAAATGGACATAACACTAAAGTTGTTGGTACTTTAAGTGTGCCAGATCCAATAGAATCAACACATGCCACTAGTAAGCGATATGTCGATGCAGGATTAGCGCAGGCTTTTGCAGCTGCGTCTTTGCCGCAAGCTACAAATGGCCGGTCAAATTTCTCTATAGCTATGGGACAACACAATGACGAAAGTGCGGTTGCCTGGGGATTGTCTCATCATGATAATGAAAATAAAATTATCTATCGCCTTATTGGATCAAATTCTAATAATTCTTCAAGTTCAGCTGCATCAGTTGGATGGAGCTTTTAATTTTAAATTATTGATTTAAAATTAAAA
>MPSY01000150.1 GCA_001901525.1 Methylococcales bacterium OPU3_GD_OMZ
TTCAGCCATCTGATTCCATTCATTAATACGCCCTTCACTATCAGTACCAAAAATAATGAAAAAAGAAAACATACCTTGTAAATACTGGTTTTTATTATTTTTACCCATACGCTAGAGAATAATACTTTTCGTTTTTAAGGTATTGGGGCTCTCGCCCTTAAGGCGATGCCTTAACAAAGACGTTATTGCCTGAACGCCTAAGGGTTTTGAAAAGAGATAACCCTGATAGCCGGAACATCCCAGCCGATCTAAAATATCAAATTGCCCCTGCGTCTCAACCCCTTCGGCAATCACTTCTAAGTGCAATGATTTCGCTAAGGCCAAAACCACCTCAACAATCGCCAAACTGTCTCCATCTTTCTCAATATCGGCAATAAAACTCTGATCAACCTTAACCTGACTAAACGGCAGCCGCTTAAAATTCGTCATCGACGCATAGCCCGTTCCAAAGTCATCCAATGAAAAACGATAACCCTGAACTTTTAAGTCCTCTAATACCCCCTGAACTAAGACAAAGTGTTCAATACCAATACTCTCAGTAATCTCAAAAACAACCTGATTTGGATTAATCCTATATTGCTCGGCTAAGCCTTCAACCACAGTTACAAAACCCCCATCCAACAACTGTATCGAACTGATATTAATCGCGACCTTTGGTATCGTCAAACCCGTCTCACGCCATTGCTGAACTTGCTTAAAAACCGCATCCAGAATCCATGTTCCGATAGCATTGATTCGGTGATGAGTCTCTGCCAACGGAATAAATTTATCCGAGCTTAATAAACCCATACGAGGATGTTGCCAACGAATCAACGCTTCAAGACCAATCAGTTCACGCTCATGGTTGTATTGCGGTTGATAACACATCATGAATTGATCACTCTCAAGCGCCTCATTGACCGCTTCCAATACGTTCATTTGACCCATCAACACTTGACGAACCGAATCGGTAAAAAAAGCAATATTCGTACTCATATCTTCTTTCGCCTGATACATCGCATTATCCGCCTGCATGATAATCTCATCAGTACTGTCGCTCGCGGTAAAATGACTGATTCCAATACTGGCATGCGCACTTAAAATATGATCTTCAACGTGAATCGGTTGCCCTAGTGAATCGCTGATCTTGACCGCTATCTTTTCAGCCTGCTCGATTGCCTGTGCGCTTGTAATCGATTCAAAAGGCAGTAAAGCTACAAATTCATCCCCTCCTAAACGGCACACCAAATCGCCTTCCCTGACGTTAGAAGACAACCGTTGAGCAATAACTTTCAACATCTCATCACCGATACGATGGCCAAGCGAGTCATTCACCAACTTAAACTGGTCCAAGTCTAAAAAAAACAAGGTACCAATGCCCTTGGAATCATTGCACTTTTGAAGTTGCCGCTTTAGATGATCATAAAAATAACGTCGATTAAACAAGTCCGTTAAGGGGTCTTTAAAAGCTAATAGTTCCATATTCGATTCATACTGTTTACGAGTACGGTTCAGTTCAGTAACATCCTGACCGATGCCAATCACCCCGGTGATCTTTCCTAACCCATCACGCCGCGCGGTAGAATTTAACCGAACCTCAACCGGCCTGATATCTTTGGTATTAAACTGAAAGAGATAGTGTGCTGTTTCTTCGCCCTGTAACGCTTTATTGATTACCGCTTGTACCGATTTCCTAGAGTCATCGGTAATAAAAAAGTCGACTAAATCAAGACCTAAGACTTCTTCTTTTTTAAACCCGGAAATCTTTTCAGCCATCTGATTCCATTCATTAATACGCCCTTCACGATCGACACCCAAAATAGGTGCGTTCGCCATATTAATCACACGGTTCAAATCTTCTGATTTTTTAAGTTGTTGCAAATGCATTTTATTGGCTAGATAAAACCCATACAGACATAAACTAACAATTCCAATTAAACCGGCTATTGTTAGCCCCAGACTTTCCTTTAATTCATAGGTAATGGGCGAGTGATTCTCAATGATGACTAAATGCACTTTTAGATCTTCAATATATTTTGAATGGATACTGTGAGACTCATCAAGGTGACCTTTACGCCCGTAGTCCAACATGACAGCATCATCCCAATAATCTTCAGTTGAGGCTATGACTGTAGAGATAAGTCCTTGTAACTTAATAGCATCTAACAATGAGTATTGATCATCCTTTTCCGGACCCAATAGGATTTGACCTTGACTGTCAACCAAGATGAGTTCCTGATAGCTACTTTCTGTAAAATCGGCTAACAGTTGCTTTAATTTAATCAATTCCAGACCCACACCGGTTATACCGATAAACTGCCCTTGTTGATCAAAAACTTTGTGGTTAATGAAGAGTGTTATGGTGTTATTATGACGTCGGTCTTCATCAATATTTAATACATAATCATGAGGCATATTCTTTGCCTCAAGATACCAATTATCCTCAGGATTATTCCTGTCAATTTTTCTAAGAACTCCATCAGGATGATAATAATTTAACGTCTTATCCGAAATAAAAAAACTAGTCAGCAAATGATTTCTATTTAAGATTTCTGATAAATAAAGAATGACCTCTTGTGAATCTTTCTCCCCTGACTTAACCCACTGCTTAAACCACGTATTGTTCGCCATGGTCGACGACATATGAATCGGAGGCAAAATTTCACGATTGATTTTTAGCAGCACATGACTACTCAAATCGCTCAATCGTTGATTGTCTAAAGCGCGAGTGCTCACCGTAAAATATGAAAAACCGCTAAGTAACACTACAACAGCAAACAGAGTAAAAATAGCCGGCGCAATTCGTAAATAAAGGTTATGTTTGGTTTTGCCCATAGACAAGAAGCTAGACTAGACCAACGAATAATCAAGGGGAAATAGTCAAAACACCCTCATTACAAACGTCTACTTA
>MPSY01000263.1 GCA_001901525.1 Methylococcales bacterium OPU3_GD_OMZ
ATGATTAATAATCTGATCAAAAGTTGCATAAATAAAACCCATAAATTGAATTTCGGCTACTGGTTTTAGGCCCTCAGCAGCCATACCTATTGACATGCCAGCAATCAGTGTTTCTGATAATGGTGTATCTATGACTCGTTGTTTACCGAATGTGTTTTGCAAGCCAGCCGTTGCTCTAAATACCCCTCCATTGATGCCAATATCTTCACCGAGTAAGACAACGCTGGGATCTGCTGACATTTCTGTCCGTAGCCCCATATTGATTGCATCAAGCATAGTGACGTCGGCCATTATTTTGGTTCCTTAACCATAACAGAATAGCGTTGCTCTGCTAAGCTAGCAGGCAATGTTTCATATAAAAAATCGAACATGCTTTCAGGGTTTTGTGCCGGTGTATTAAGATACTCCTTCACAGCATTTTCTACTTCTTCTTGACACTGGTTATATAATTTTTTTTCATCAGTTTCTGACCAGTAACCTTGCTTCATTAAATAGTATTTAAGTCTGTTGATAGGTTCATAAAGCCAGTTTTCTTGAACTTCCTGTTGGTTGCGATAATGACTGGCATCGTCGGCTGTAGTATGGTCGCAGAGTCGATAAGTAAGTGCTTCGATAATGGTTGCTCCGGCGGCACTACGGGCTTTCTCTATGGCTTTTTTGAGACGGCAATATAAGGCAATAATATCATTGCCATCAACTTGTTCCCCCGCAATTCCTGCAGCGATTGCTTTTTGTGCTAGCGTCTGTGCATGGGTTTGTTTATCTTGTGGTAGAGAAATGGCCCAACGATTATTGTTGATAACAAAGATAATAGGTAAATTCCATATG
>MPSY01000264.1 GCA_001901525.1 Methylococcales bacterium OPU3_GD_OMZ
GTAATAACGTGACCGTTTTCCAGTTCCACGCGAAACATGGTGTTAGGTAGCGTGTCAATTACCTTGCCCTCCATTTCAATTTGATCTTCTTTTGCCATTTGTGTTGCGCACCGTAGTTAATTCAATTTTTAATTGTAACATTGTACTTGTCTGATAGACAGTCCTTAAAAGGCAAGTGCCTTTTTTAAAAAAGAGGTTATAGTGGCTATCGGCTAATTGGTTCACCCTTTTGGTACAAATGCCATTTGTCATTAGTAAAGGCCTCTATCGGTCGGTAATTGGCTTTATAGGTCATGTTCTTACAAGGTTCTATCCAATATTCGAGGTAGATCCAGGTTATTTTTTGGAGTGATGCATAGTGGATCATTTTCAGGATAGCAAAATGTCCTAAGCTGAAATGTTGGAAATCAGGGTCGTAGAAGGTGTAAACGGCTGAAAGCGAACTGTCGATTTGATCGATAACGGCAATGCCGACAAGTGTACTTTTTATCCATATTTCCATAAATAAGGTGTTACACCAAGGTTCGGTTAAGAAGTTCAAGTAGTCATCTTTTGAGAGTTGACTCATTTCGCCGTCGGAGTGACGACTGTTTTGATAACGGACGTATATTTTAAAATGCTGTTCGTTAAAAGCGGCAGGAATTAATCGTGTTGTTGTTTGCATATTTTTGTTGATAATTCGTTTTTGGCTTTTTGAGGGTTTGAATGAATTAACCGGTACCCTTAATGAAATACAGTCTTGGCAACGGTGACAATGTGGCCGGTATAACTGTTCTCCACTACGCCTAAAGCCAAGGGTAATTAAATGTGTATATAGATTGTT
>MPSY01000025.1 GCA_001901525.1 Methylococcales bacterium OPU3_GD_OMZ
ACTTTGAGCGCTTACCCCTTCAGGAATTTACCGAGAAGGCCTATTTGGATTACACCATGTATGTCATTTTGGACCGCGCCTTGCCTAATGTTGCCGATGGCTTAAAACCGGTTCAACGGCGGATTATTTATGCGATGAGTGAATTGGGCTTATCGGCTTTGGCCAAATACAAAAAGTCAGCGCGCACGGTCGGTGATGTCTTAGGAAAATACCACCCGCATGGAGACACCGCCTGCTATGAAGCGATGGTGTTGATGGCGCAATCATTTTCATACCGTTATCCGCTAGTTGATGGGCAAGGAAACTGGGGGTCGCCCGATGACCCTAAGTCATTTGCCGCCATGCGTTACACGGAGTCACGGTTAACAGCCTATGCGCAGACATTATTAAGTGAATTAGGGCAAGGTACCGTCGAATGGACAGCTAATTTTGATGGGACGTTACAAGAGCCTCTTTTATTGCCGGATCGATTGCCGAATATTTTATTGAATGGGACAACGGGAATTGCTGTCGGGATGACTACGGATATTCCGCCGCATAATTTGAGGGAGGTCGCGAGTGCTTGCATTGCTTTGTTAGATAACCCTGGCGCCCCCTTAGAAACGCTTTTTGATTATATTAAAGGTCCTGATTATCCGACGGAAGCAGAAATTATTACGCCGCAGGTTGATATCCGAAAGCTGTATATTCACGGTAACGGTTCGATAAGAATGCGTGCTAAATATGAGCTTGAAGACGGTAATATCATTGTGACAGCTTTGCCGCATCAGGTTTCTGGTGCTAAGTTGCTCGAGCAGATAGCTGGGCAGATGTTGGCTAAGAAATTACCGATGATTGAAGATCTCCGTGATGAATCAGACCATGAGACACCGACGCGGTTGTTAATTGTACCTCGTTCAAAACGCGTTGATGTCGATGAGGTGATGTCGCATCTCTTTGCAACCACCGATTTGGAAAAGACTTATCGGGTTAATTTGAATATGATCGGGTTGAATGGCCGTCCGCAAGTTAAAAATATTAAGGAAATTCTGACGGAATGGCTGACCTTTAGAACTGCCACGGTTCGTAGGCGATTACAGGTGCGCCTAGATAAGGTCTTAGCGCGATTACATATTCTCGATGGTTTGTTGATTGCTTTTCTTAATATTGATGAAGTGATTAGTATTATTCGTTATGAGGATGAACCTAAATTAGTTTTGATGGCTCGATTCAATTTGTCTGAAATTCAGGCAGATGCCATTTTAGATTTAAAATTGCGTCATTTGGCGAAACTGGAAGAAATTAAAATTAAGGGTGAGCAAGAGCAATTACAAACTGAACGGGAAAATTTGGAGAATACTCTGGCATCAAGTGTGTTATTGAAACAACTCATCAAGCAAGAGATTGAAAGTGATGTCGAAAAGTTTGGAGATGATCGGCGGTCACCGGTTATTGAGCGGGGGGCATCACAAGTCTTGGATACGTCATTATTGATTGCTAATGATCCTTTAACTATTGTGTTATCTCAAAAAGGCTGGGTCCGTGCTGCTAAAGGCCATGATATTAACCCACAAACCTTAAATTATCGTGCGGGTGATAGTTGTTTACATACGGCTTTAGGACGAACGACCCAACCCGTTTATGTTTTAGATTCACTTGGGCGTTGTTATATGACCAGTGCGCATGATTTACCTTCTGCCCGAAGTCAGGGAGAGCCTTTGACTGGACGGTTTAACCCGCCCGCCGGCTCTTTGTTTACCACGGTCTTAGCCGGTAATCCAGAAGATTGGTATTTGTTAGCAAGTAGTGCGGGCTACGGGTTTCGGGTGCAATTAAAAGAGTTAACCACTAAAAACAGAGCCGGGAAGGTGTTATTAACGTTGCCGGAAGGCGCCGGTATCTTGAGGCCGGCACGTATCTATCATGAAATCGATCAGGTGGTTGCAGTGACCCAGCAAGGGAGGTTATTGATTTTTCCTGTTGACGAATTGCCGGCATTAGCGCGTGGTAAAGGTAATAAACTGATACAGATTCCGACTAAGGATCTGATGGCTAAAGTTGATGCGCTGTTGTTTGTCGGCGTGATATCAGGTGAGTATGGGCAGACGATGAAAATCCTTTCAGGAAAACGACATTTAAAATTGAAAGCAGTCGATATTGAGCATTACGGTGGTAACCGGGCACGTCGGGGCTTATTTTTACCGCAAGGCTTTAAGCGCGTGGATGGTTTAACTGTGGAATAGTAGCGCGTTAGAGATTAAGCAGTAGCTTTTCTGGGGTTTCTAAATTAGCGATGATAGCCTTTAAAAAGAGCACCGCATCACGACCATCAATTAGGCAGTGATTATAAGAAAGCGCTACGTTCATCATCGGCCGGATAACGATTTCGCCCTTTTCTATAACCGCTTGTTCCTTAATGGTATGCATACCTAGAATAGCGCTTTGTGGGGGGTTTAGTAATGGTGTTGATAGCAATGAACCGTAGGTTCCACCATTGGTCACGGTAAAAGTGCCACCGATCAGGTCTTCATAAGCAATAGTACCATCGTTGGCTTGTTGTGCGAAGGTTGCGATTTCTTTTTCAATTTGTGCGAAATTCAATTGATCAGTGTCACGTAAAACGGGGACGATTAAACCTCTGGGGGAAGAAACGGCGACGCCGATATCGTAAAAGCCATGGTAAATAATGTCATTGTTATCAACGCTGGCATTGATAATAGGGTATTGCTTTAGGGCTTCTGTAGCAGCTTTGATAAAAAAGGACATGAAGCCGAGTTTTACCCCGTATTGGTCCTGAAAGTGGCTTTTATATTCGTTGCGAATAGCGATGACGCTGGCCATGTTAATTTCATTAAAGGTTGTGAGTGTGGCAGAGTGTTGTTGGGTTTGTAATAAACGCTCTGCAATCTTAGCGCGTAGTCGACTCATGGCGACCCGTTTCTGAGGGCGGGTTTCATGGCTATTTGCACTCACTTCATCGTTGTTGAGACGAGTCGTAATCGGTGTCTTGGTTTCAGTGCGGTGGTCATCTTTTTTAAGGTGATTTTGGATATCTTGCATGGTGAGATGTCCGTGTTTTCCAGTGCCTTTTATTTGCTTGATATTCAGTTGTTTTTCGAGAACAATGCGCCTGATTGCAGGGCTTAATTCAGAAGGTTTCGAATACTCGTGTTTTTTGTTAGCTTCTATAGTGTTGCTGATTTCTGTATGCGTTATTGATTCGAAAGTGGCAAGGATCTCACCACTTGTAACGGTAGCGCCATTTTCTTTAAAAATATGAGTTAAGTGGCCGGATTCAGGTGCCGGCACTTCCATAACAACTTTGTCGGTTTCTAAGTCGATTAAGCTTTCGCCTTTAATGATAGGCGCACCAATTTCTTTTTGCCAACTGATCAGCGTTGCATCAGAAATTGATTCAGGAAGAGTCGGGACTTTTATTTGAATAATCATAAGCGTTGTTGAATGGTTGTAGCATGAGTTAATGCTTTGTTGATTACGGTCGCTTGTTGTTTGTGATGGTTAGCATAATTCCCGGCTGCAGGGGCAGCTGAAGGCGGACGACCGACATAATTAACAGGGAATCGACGGGAGGCAATTTTTCTGAGTCGGTGTTTAACCTGATTCCATGAGCCTTGGTTACGGGGTTCTTCTTGACACCAAATAAGCTCTGTTAAGTTGGGGTATTGTTCGAGTTGTTCAGAGAGGGCCTCGGCTGGGAAGGGGTAAAGTTGTTCGATTCGGATCAGTAGTAGATGTGGTGACTTAATTTTTTGTTTTTCACGGGCCAAATCATAATAGATTTTTCCAGAACATAAGATAAGTTTCTCAATTTTGTTGCAGTGATCTGGGCAGGCGTCAGAAATAAGAGGCATGAAAGTACCATCGGTTAGTTCTTTAAGCGTGGATGTGGCCTGTTTATGCCGGAGCAGGCTCTTGGGGCTCATAATGATAAGAGGTTTTCTGACCAGACGCAGTTGTTGACGGCGTAGTAAATGGAATATTTGTGCCGGTGTGGTGGGGACACAGACTTGGATGTTTTTGTCAGCGCAAAGTTGTAAAAAGCGTTCGAGCCGAGCGGATGAATGTTCGGCACCTTGACCTTCAAAGCCATGGGGGAGAAGCATGACAAGACCGCTGAGTCGGTTCCATTTGCTTTCGCCAGAACTGATGAACTGATCAATAACGACTTGTGCTTCATTGGCAAAATCGCCAAATTGGGCTTCCCAAATGACCAGCGTGTTTGGTGTCGTTGTGCTGTAGCCATACTCGAATGCTAATACGCCGGCTTCTGAGAGTAGTGAGTCATAAATATCAAATTGGCCCTGATTCTTATCGATATGTTGTAGTGGGATATGATAATGGCCATTGTTTTGGTCATGTAATATAGCGTGGCGGTGTGCAAAAGTACCACGGCCAACATCCTGACCGGAGAGACGGATATTTTCATGGGCTAGGACTAAGGTGGCGTAAGCCATGTTTTCGGCAAAGCCCCAGTCAATAGGAGCTGTCCCCGCTATCATTTGACTTTGCCGGGACATCATTTTGGCAACAACGGGGTGAACTTTAAATTCATCGGGAAGTTTTAATAGTTGCTGGTGGCAGTGATTCAGGACTTGTAATGAAACGTGAGTTTCGCAATCAGTATCCCAGGGGTTATTGAAATATTTATCCCATTGGGTCGTGTATGAATAGGAGTTGTCGTTTAATCGGGGTCTTGAGACTTCTTTATTATTTTTTAGTGATAACTCATAATTCGCAGCCATTTTGATGGCTTGTTCGGGGCTGATAATATTGTGTTGTATTAATTGTTCGGTAAATATTTTGAGTGTAGTGGGGTGTTGGCGAATGGTTTGATACATTAATGGTTGGGTGACAGCAGGTTCGTCGGCTTCGTTATGACCGTGGCGTCGGTAACAGATCAGATCAATCACAACATCTTTATGAAAATGCATGCGAAAAGCAAGGGCTATTTGGGTGATTTTAAGTACCGCAATCGGGTCGTCACCGTTCACATGAAAAATAGGAGCCTGAATAATTTTAGCAATATCAGTGCAGTACAATGTCGAACGTGCATCTAAGGGGTGGCTGGTGGTAAAGCCTATTTGATTGTTGATAACAATATGAATGGTTCCTGCTGTGGTGTACGCGCGTGTAGCAGACATGTTCAGGGTCTCCATCACAACCCCTTGGCCGGCAAAGGCGGCATCCCCGTGGATGACAACCGGCAATACATGAGCGGGTTGCTTTTTATCATAACGATCTTGTCGGGCACGGGTAGAGCCCATCACTACGGGGCTGATGATTTCCAAGTGGGACGGGTTAAAGGCTAAGGATAGATGCACAGGGCCGCCAGGGGTGGAAATATTGGAAGAAAAGCCTTGGTGGTATTTAACATCACCCGCATTGCTGGAGGCCAGTTTACTGGGTAGGTTTTCAAATTCTTCAAATAAAAGCCCGGGACTTTTTCCTAAAATGTTAGTGAGAACATTAAGACGGCCACGGTGTGCCATGCCTAAAACAATTTGGTTTACGTGTTGGCAGCCTGCTTGCTGAATAAGTTCATCCAGTAACGGGATTAAACTTTCACCGCCTTCGAGGGAAAACCTTTTTTGACCGATATATTTTTGGTGTAAGTATTTTTCAATACCTTCTGCGGCAGTTAATGTTTTTAATAGTGCGATTTTTCTTTTGTTATCAATATGAAGAGTGTTGTGTTCAAGGTGCATCCTGACCCAGCCAGAGGGTTTAGGGTCAACAATATGCAAATACTCGGCACTTATGCTTTGGCAGTACACTGCCTTTAAATGGGCAAGAATGGTTTTTAAAGTGAGTTGGTTTTCGTTGGCTACGAGGTCTGAGGAGAAATAACAGTCTAGGTCGGATTCATTAAGACCATAGGTGGTAATATTGAAACCGGAGTCGGGTTCAGGGATCGGCTGGAGTGGATTGGTGGCAGCAATTCGGTGGCCGTGTTTTCGATAGTAATGGGTGAGTTTGTCAACGGCCGCTTGTTTTGGGTTGTTTTGGGTGTTTTGTTTTTGTGCATTGGTATTTCTTTTTTGGGCTGGTAATGTACTCAGTGTGCTGAAATATTCTAAAATAGGACCGTGTCTGTTGTCAGTTTTGGTGTTACCTCTGATTGTTTTGAAGGTTTGCTGCCATACGTTGGAAACCGACGTTGGGTCGGTCAGGTATTGTTCATAAAGGGCTTCAATATAGGACGCGTTACTACCATTGAGCGCTGACGTCGATTGAAATTTTTGTAGCCAGTTATCCATGAGAACCTTTTAGCGTGAAAGTCAATATAGCCACCCATTTTCATTTTTAAAATGATACATTAACAACCTATCATATTTTGTTCGTCTTACATGTTTTTTTAAGCAGTGTGTTATTAAAAATTTGTGCATAATCGAGGATGCCATGCCAGAAAATAAAAAACCGGTAGTAATAAGGGTTAATTTAGCCAAAAATAACACAAATACTAATATTGAATCGCCGCATCGAATGGTGACGGAATGGAATTATGGTCGTCTTGCTTTAGTTGCTGGTTTGTTGTTAGTACTGGTGTTTGTTTTTTATGGGATATTTACAGGTTCTGATACGGCTTCAGAAACGGCTGCAGAGGTTCCAAGAGATGTGCCTGTTGTGATCCGTCAAGCTATTGAACCGATCAGTAGTCCCCGAAACATTCAAAGGCAAGGGGCGGGCGGTCAAACTAAGCAGGAAAATACCCGGTTGACAGTCAAACAAAAAAGAGCGCCGGCGGTCAACGCAGAATTGCTGCGTGGAGTGACCCGGGCGCGGTTGGCGCAAGGCGTGGCCAATCGAGAGCCTTTTGGGCAGGTTGAACAGCCGGTCAAGGTGAATAAGGATTTCGCGGTAGGGGTGTTTTATTTTACTGAATTAAGTGGGATGAAAGGTCAGACGGTTTCGCATAGATGGAAACGTAAGGGTAAGGTTATTTTTGAAAAAAAGAAAGTTATTTTGGGTGATCGGTGGCGGACTTATACCAGTAAACTGCTGACGGCTTATTCAACAGGCTCTTGGGTGGTTGAGTTAATCAATGAGGATGGCGTTCCTTTGCATGTGATTGAGTTTGAGGTGGTGATGAAATAAGGTGCGAGGGGGATGATTTTATGTTTTGTTATTAGAAGCAATTGTAGGAGGTATGGTTAAATTATGGCAAATATAAAAAATATTTTGGACAAGAATGCCGCATGGGCAAGAAGAATGAAGGAAAAAAATCCAGATTTTTTTGCAAAATTAGCGCAGCAGCAAACACCTAAGTATCTTTGGATTGGCTGTTCTGATAGTCGGGTACCTGCTACTCAGGTTCTCGATTTGCCCCCGGGTGAGGTATTTGTTCATCGTAATATCGCAAATATTGTGGTGCATTCTGATCTGAACTGCCTTTCAGTTATACAGTATGCGGTTGAGGTTCTGGAAGTAGAGCATATCCTTGTTTGTGGCCATTATGGCTGTGGAGGTATTAAGGCTGTCTTAGACGGAGGGGATCACGGCATGATTGATAACTGGTTGGGACACATCAAAAATGTTCAGCGGTTGAATTCAGAACAATTGAGTCAACTTGATGACGATGAGCGTTTTGATAAATTGTGTGAATTGAATGTACAGGAACAAGTGCGAAATGTATGTCATACCACGGTGGTTCAAAATGCTTGGAAGAAAGATGCTAACCTTTCTGTTCATGGCTGTGTCTATGGTCTCAGTGACGGTATCTTACGAGAGCTTTGTACCCATACTGCTCATGAACCGCCTCAGTTGCGGTAAATTACTCATTGGATGCGTGAGTAGTCACTCTTTATTTTCTTTGTTGACGATGCTTAACAGTTATTATTTTAGGTCATGCCGCCATGAATATCTCCTAATAGAATAAGGCACCAGAGGAGAGGACAGTATGATATCTGGTTAAAACTGTTAAATGATCTTTATTCATGGTGGTATTCATGCGTTATGTGACCAGATTTTTTGTTATAAAGCAGTTATTGTCATTACCCTTTGGTCATCGCTTATAAGTCTTACCCCGAACTTTTTTGTAGCATTTCTTCAGCATGCGCTAAGGTTTGTTGGGTGATCGTGACGCCGCCTAACATTCGAGCAATTTCCTCGATCCGTTGCTTTGTTGTGAGTGCGGTGATGTTGGAGGCTGTTACATCGATGCTATGTTCTTTGGAAACAAACAAATGGTGGTGTGATTGTGCGGCAACTTGAGGTAGATGAGTTACGCAAATAACTTGACGTTTTTTCCCCAGTTGGCGTAGTCGTTGACCAACAATTTCAGCAACACTGCCGCCAATGCCTGAGTCGACTTCATCAAAAATCATGGTAGGAATTGTTTTGTCATGACTGGTGGCAACTTGAATAGCAAGGCTGATACGTGATAATTCACCGCCCGATGCTATTTTGGCAATCGATTTAGCCGGGAGTCCAGGGTTTGGGCTGACGAGAAAGGTGATGTTTTCTTTGCCATGAGCGGTGAGGGTATTGGCAGGTAATGGTGCGCATTTGATCATAAATTCACCGTGATCCATGCCTAAGTTTTTTATGAGTGAGGTGATGATCGCCTGTAGTTCAGTGGCTCCTTTTTGTCGTTGTTCAGTAAGTCTGTCGGCTAGCGGGTGATATTGTGACTCAAGATCGCTTAGGGTGGTAATTAGGTGCTCAATTTGGTTATCATTTTCAATTAAAGTGTTGAGTTCTGTGCTGAGTTGTTCTGCTTTGGGTGGTATTTCTTCGGGGCTAATGGCATGTTTTCGACATAAAGTATGGATAATGTCTAATTGTTCGTCTAGGTTTATGAGCTTTTGTGGATCGATTTCTTGGGCTTCAAGGAAGCGGTTGAGGCTTTGTGAGGCTTCTGAAACTTGTAGTTGAGCGTCGGTTAATAGTGTTGTTATTTCTTCCAGATCAGGAGCTATATTAAGAAGTGGAGAGAGTTTTGTTAGTGATTGGTTGATAATGGCAATGGCTGATTGCTGCTCGTTTTCAAATAAGTTATGGAGTTGTTCCTGACCCGTTGATAAGATTTGCTCAATATTGGCGAGTCGAGCATGTTCGGTATTGATTTTTTCATAATCAAAGTGTTCCAGATCAAGTTGTTGTAATTCATTGAGTTGAAATTGCAACAGTTCGGTGCGTTCAGCGAATTGCTGTTGATCTTTGCGTTGGTTATTTATTTTATCGTTTGTCGTATGCCATTTTTGGTGGAGTGAAGCAAGATCATTGGCAAGCGCACTTGTATTAGCAAAAGCGTCTAATAAACTGCGTTGTTCTTCGGGTTGTAGTAGCTTTAGGTGGGCATGTTGGCCGTGAATTTCAACGAGATTTTTACTGAGTTGTTGCAATAACTGTAAGGTCACCGGGCGATTGTTAATGTACGATTTTGAGGGCCCAACATGACTAATGACGCGCCTTATTAAGCATTGTTGGTCGTCGTCAAGATCATTCTCTTCAAGCCACTTTTGGGCGATGAGGGCGTCTGTAATATCAAATTCAAGATTAATTTCAGCGCGTTTGCAGTCTGGCCGAATGTAATCAGAGTCGGCTCGGTCACCGAGAGCTAACCCGACTGCGGTGAGGAGGATTGATTTTCCAGCGCCGGTTTCTCCAGTGAGGACTGACATACCGTGGTCAAGGTTTAAATCCAGTGACTCAACAACCGCTAAATCTATTATCTTGATGTTTTGTAGCATTGCTTTTTAGCTAGTTATGATAACCCGCACTCCAGTCTAGTTTTTCACGTAGGATGTGAAAAAACTCATGTTGCTCTGGGTGCAAAATGGTTATTGGGTTGGGCTCTTTTTTGATGAGAATTTTGTCACTGATAAGTACTTCAGGAATCTCGACGCTATCACAGGTAACGAGCGCATTGATTTGTTTGGTCTGACAAAAACTGAGTTCTATTTCAGCATCATCATTAATAACAATGGGTCGATTAGTTAAGGTGTGCGGGTTGAGTGGTACCAGTACAAGTGCATTTAAGGCCGGGTGTAAGATCGGGCCGCCTGCGGAAAGCGCGTAAGCCGTTGAGCCTGTTGGTGTAGAGATCACAAGTCCGTCTGAACGTTGGGAATTTAAATAAACACCATTAATTTTGGTGATTATTTCAATCATGCTCGGGGTTACCCAGCGGTGGACTACGACTTCATTGACGGCGGTATCTTCATGAATGGTTTCGCCATTGCGAATGACTTTAGTGCGTAGAAGATAGCGTTCTTCTTTTATAAATTTGCCATTTAAAATTGGAATGAGGTTAGAGGTCAATTCTTCGGGTGAAATATCGACTAAAAAGCCGAGGCGACCCAGATTTACACCAATGAGTGGAATGTTATGGAGGGCTATTGTTCTGGCACCGGTTAAAAAAGTACCGTCGCCTCCTACAGCGATTAATAGATCGACCTTTTCGGCTAAGTTCTTAAGCTCGCAGGGGCTTGCTAATGTGTTATTGACAAATTGAGCGCTATTGCTGTCAATAAAGACTTGATGGTTATTGGCGTCAAGAAATCGACAAAGAATATCTAAAGTGGCGGCAATGCTAGGGTCGCTGGGTTTGCCAAGAATGCCTATTTTTTTAAACTGAGACAGCATGTAAACGGTGAGGAAAAAAGAAATTTGCTGACTAGTCTATACAAAATACCTAAGCAACCCAATTAAAATTTTAGATTAGTGAGTTATTTGAATGGTGGATGCTGAGGCTTAGGATGATTATTTTTTCTTTATTTTTGGTCAAACATCATTGACATCGACCGTCTTACTGCTTATTCTTCACAAGTTAGTTAGCACTCTCTTTGGTAGAGTGCTATTTTTTTGGGTGGGGTAGCGTAGCGTTGTCGGATTTAAATAAGCGATCATTACAGTTATTAAAGTCATTGGTGGAGAAATACATTAGTGAAGGGCAGCCCATTGGTTCTCGGGTGTTGTCAAAAGACAGTGCTTTGGACTTAAGTCCTGCGACAATACGCAATGTTATGGCAGACTTGGAAGACTTAGGTCTTATTCATTCGCCTCATACCTCAGCCGGTCGCGTACCGACAGTTTCAGGGTATCGTTTGTTTATTGATTCGTTATTAACGGTCAAACCCATAAGAAATCAGGAGGTTAAGGAATTTCGGGATGGTTTTGGTTTAAATCCTGATAATGTCGCTGATATTATTGGTAATGCTTCGAAAATGTTGTCTAATTTCACTCATATGGCGGGTGTTGTGACGCTTCCTAGGCAGGAAAGTGTCACTTTTTCACATATAGAGTTTTTGGCCTTGTCTGATCGCCGTGTTTTGGTAATTTATGTAACCAATCAACAAGAGGTCCATAATCAGATTATTTATACGTCTCGTAAATTTGAAGCTGCCGAGTTGCAACAAGCTGCTAATTATTTGAATTCGGTTTTTGAAGGTAGGCCGTTGTCGGCGGTGCGTGAGGCCTTGCTTAAAGGACTGGATGAGGACCATGCGCAAATTAATTTGGCTATGCAAGAAGTCGTTGATATGGCTAAAGAGGCTATTTATAAAGAACAACCGGAAGAAGATTGCATTATTTCCGGTGAAACAAATTTGATGGGTTTTTCTGAATTATCAGATATGAATAATCTTAAGGGGTTATTTGATGCTTTTAGTCAAAAAAGAAGCGTTATACATTTGTTAGATCAATGTCTCGATAGTGATGGCGTTCAGATTTATATTGGTGAAGAGTCCGGCTATAAAGTATTTGATAAGTGTAGTTTGGTGACCTCATCTTATTCTATTAATGATGAGGTGGTCGGGGTGTTGGGGGTTATTGGTCCCACCCGAATGGCGTATGAGAAGGTTATTCCTTTTGTCGATGTCACTGCAAAATTATTGGGTTCGGTCTTGAATCGGAAATCTTCGCCCCCATCTTAAAGTCAGTGCAAGTGGATTAGTCCGATATTTAAAGCCATAGATACCGTGGATTACCTTGTTCCTCTGGCTCTGCGTGGTGGGGTCAAGAGGTTGAGTTTTTATAATGAACAGGTCGTAGAAAGTGGAGTTAGTAATAGTATGAATACAGATCAGGATGTTTCTGAAATTGAAGAGTCTGCTGTTTTGCAGGATGAAAATAATACATTAGAAACCGGTGCTGACAGCACTGCTTCTGATGCACCAGGCGGTGAAGATGAGTCAGTGTCGCAGGTTTCTGTTGATGAATTGACGCAGCAGTTAGTAACAGCACAGGAAGAAGCGGCAAGCAACTGGGATAAGGTTTTGCGGATTCAGGCTGAGATGGAGAATATTAAACGTCGCAGCCAGAAAGATATAGAAAATGCGCATAAGTTTGCATTAGTTGATTTTGCCAAAGAATTGCTGACAGTTATTGATAGTTTGGAGCTTGGGTTGCAAGCGGCTACTGAAAGTAGCCCTGAGATAGCAAAAATTCGTGAAGGTAATGAGCTGACTTTAAAGCAGTTTCAGTCGGTTTTTAGTAAGTTTAATATAGAAAGAGTTGATCCTGTGGGAGAGAAGTTTAACCCAGAGCAGCATCAGGCGATTTCAATGCAAGAAAGTGCTGACGTTGAACCGAATACCGTGGTGGAGGTGTTTCAGAAAGGGTATTTGTTGAATGGTCGTATTTTACGAGCCGCTATGGTGATTGTTGCAAAAGCTGCGAGTGCTGAAGTCGAAAAAAATGAAGAGAATGGTAATTCTGATTGAAAATCAGAAAAACAACCTCATATTGAGTGTTAAGTCGTTCAAAAATAGTTAAATTAAGTTTGGAGAAATAAATGGCAAAGATTATAGGTATTGACCTTGGGACCACAAATTCTTGTGTGGCGGTATTAGAAAATGGGAAACCACGTGTTATAGAAAACAGTGAAGGGTCTCGTACAACCCCATCGGTTGTGGCATTTTCTAGTGATGATGAGGTGTTGGTGGGACAGTCTGCAAAACGTCAGGCGGTCACTAACCCGACAAATACTTTATTTGCAATTAAGCGGTTAATTGGGCGTCGATTTAAAGATGATGTCGTCCAGAAAGACATTAGTATGGTGCCGTATAAGATTGTTGAAGCAGAAAATGGTGACGCTTGGGTTGAAGGAAACGGCAAAAAAATTGCTGCACCTGAGGTTTCAGCGCGCGTTTTAATGAAGTTGAAGAAAGATGCTGAGGCTTTTTTAGGTGAAGAAGTAAAAGAAGCGGTAGTCACTGTTCCTGCGTATTTTAATGATTCTCAACGTCAAGCTACGAAAGATGCAGGCCGAATTGCTGGCTTGGACGTTAAACGTATTATTAATGAACCGACAGCTGCCGCATTGGCTTTTGGTTTAGATCAGCCTAAAGGTGATATGACGATTGCCGTCTATGATCTTGGAGGCGGAACGTTTGATGTTTCATTAATTGAAATTGCTGAGGTTGAAGGTGAATACCAGTTTGAAGTGTTGTCGACTAACGGCGATACCTTCTTAGGCGGGGAAGATTTTGACTTACGTGTTATAGATTATTTGTCAGATGAGTTCCAAAAAGAAAATGGAATGGATTTACATAATGACCCTCTCGCGTTACAGCGTCTAAAAGAAGCGGCTGAGAAAGCGAAAATAGAATTATCGTCTAGTCAGCAAACGGATATTAACTTACCTTATATTACGGCTGATGCGACAGGGCCTAAACATTTAAATGTTAAATTGACGCGTGCAAAATTAGAATCTTTAGTTGAAGACTTGATTGAGCGGACTAGAAAACCGTGTGAGATCGCACTAAAAGATGCCGGCTTATCTGCTAAAGATATTAGTGATGTTATTTTGGTGGGTGGTCAAACCAGAATGCCTAAAGTTCAGGAATTGGTTGAGAACTTTTTTGGTCAAGAGCCGCGTAAGGATATTAATCCAGATGAAGCGGTTGCTTTGGGTGCCGCAGTTCAAGCCGGTGTTTTAGGCGGGGACGTTAAAGACGTCTTGTTGTTAGATGTAACGCCATTGTCGTTGGGTATTGAAACCATGGGCGGTGTTATGACTAAGTTGATTGATAAGAATACAACCATTCCTACGAATGCTTCACAAGTTTTTTCAACGGCAGAAAATAATCAAACAGCGGTGACAGTTCATGTTCTGCAAGGTGAGCGTGAAGTCGCATCAGGCAATAAATCATTAGGGCGATTTGACTTGGCTGATATTCCGCCAGCACCTCGGGGCACACCGCAAATTGACGTTGTTTTTGATATTGATGCGAATGGTATTTTGAATGTTTCAGCCAAAGATAAAGCAACGGGTAAAGAGCAGTCGGTTATTATTAAAGCATCGAGTGGGTTGTCGGATGAAGATGTTGACCGTATGCTTAAAGATGCCGAGATTCATGCCGATGAGGATCGTAAACTAACAGAATTGGTTGCGGTAAGAAATCAAGCAGAGTCGATGATCAACGCGGTTGAAAAATCACTTGAGGAATTGGCAGATCAAGTTCAAGACGATGAAAAAGCAGCGATAGAGACGGCTGTGAATGATTTGCAAGAAGCGATTAAAGGCGATGATAAAGAAGCTATTGAAGCTAAAACAACGGCATTAACAGAGCTTTCTGGTAAATTAGCAGAACGTGCTTATGCACAAAAAGCGGAAGGGTCTGATGATGATTCAGGTCCAGACTCATCGGACGCAGGCGCGAATGCAGAATCAACTGAAGATGTCGTTGATGCTGAGTTTGAAGAAGTTAAAGATGAGAAGAAGGACGGCTGATTTTACTGAGCTATGAGTGAGGGTGTTTTAGCTTAAGTTAGTAAGGCGCATCATATTTGTAGCGTATTAAGATTGTTTTTATTTATTAATTATTTATAGAAAAACCGCTGGTTTTGCCAGCGGTTCTTTACGTTACGTTATGGCAAAAGAAGATTATTACAAATTACTGAATGTTGCTAAAAATGCCAGTGATAGTGAGATTAAGAAAAGCTATCGCCGGAAGGCAATGAAATTTCACCCGGACAGGAATACTAATGATCCCAGTGCTGAAATAAAGTTTAAAGAAGTTAAAGAAGCGTACGAAGTATTATCCGATCCGAGTAAGCGATCGGCTTACGATCAGTTCGGGCATGCCGGTGTTGATGGCTCGATGGGCGGAGGGTCGGGCGGTTTTGGTGGCGAGGCTGGTTTTAGTGATGTTTTTGGTGACGTTTTTGGCGATATATTCGGTGGTGGCGGTGGGCGAAGAGGTAACTCCAGTCGCGGTTCGGATTTATCTTACAATATGTCGTTGACATTAGAGGAGGCGGTGGCCGGAACCGAGGTGAAGATTAAGATTCCAGTCAAGGTCGCTTGCGGTGAATGTCGTGGTTCGGGTGCACGTAAAGGCAGCAGTCCGGTGTCTTGTGGAACTTGTCATGGTCAAGGTCAGGTTCGTATGCAACAAGGATTCTTTTCTGTTCAGCAAACTTGTCCAAGTTGTCGGGGTTCCGGTCAGCAGATTAAGGATGCCTGTGGTAAATGTCATGGTCAAGGTCGGGTTCAGGAAAACAAGGTCCTTTCTGTTAAAGTACCGCCCGGGGTTGATACGGGCGACCGCATCCGATTATCCGGTGAAGGTGAGGCGGGTGCGCAAGGTGCATCGGCGGGCGACTTGTATGTTGAAATGAGTGTGAAACCGCACACTATTTTTAAACGTGATGGCGCAGATCTATTTTGTGAGGTGCCGGTTAGCTTTGCGACTGCATGCTTAGGTGGGCAACTAGCAGTGCCCACATTAAATGGCAAAGTTAAATTAAAGATTCCTGCCGAGTCACAAACGGGCAAGTCTTTTCGCTTGCGCGGTAAAGGGGTCAAGCCTGTGCGAGGGGGGTCTACGGGTGATTTATTATGTCAGATAATTATTGAGACACCGGTTCGCTTGACGAAGGAGCAAAAAGCGATGGTTGAGGGTTTGGACGAGGCGTTGTCGACAGGGGGGAAAAAACACAGTCCGCAAGAACATGGGTGGACTGATGGTGTAAAACAGTTTTTTGATAAATTAACAGGGTAATTTTATGATGCGAATAGCGGTGGTCGGGGCATCAGGCCGAATGGGGCAATGCTTAATCGCAGCTACGCAGTTGCATGACAGTACAGCGCTAACGGGTGCCATCTCTAGAGCGTCCAGTGGCAGTCAAGGGCAAGATGCTGGCAGTATGGCCGGCTTGGCGAAAAATGGTATTGTCGTGACCGATGATTTGTCAGTTGTCTTGGGTAACGTTGATGTGGTGATTGATTTTACGTTGCCCGAAATCAGTATGGAATATTTGTCGATCTGTCGACAAGCAGGTAAAGCCATCGTGATCGGAACGACGGGTTTTGATGAAGAACAAAAAGAACTCATTGCTCAAGCCGCACAACAAATCCCGGTTGTTTTTGCCCCTAATATGAGTGTCGGTGTGAATTTGTCACTGAAGTTATTAGCCATGGCGGCCAACGTTCTAGGCAATGATGTTGATATTGAAATTATTGAGGCACATCACCGTCATAAAGTGGATGCGCCTTCGGGTACGGCACTTAGGATGGGCGAGGTGATAGCTGAAGAGCTCAATAGAGATTTGCAGCAGCACGCTATTTATGGACGAGAAGGGCGTAGCGATGAGCGAGACCGTCAGACGATCGGTTTTTCAACGATCAGAGCTGGAGATATTGTGGGCGAGCATACGGTTATGTTTGCTGATGACGGTGAGCGGATTGAGATCACCCATAAAGCAACCAGTCGAATGACGTTTGCGAAAGGTGCTGTTCGTGCAGCAGTCTGGTTAGCTGGTAAGCAGCCAGCATTATATGACATGCAAGATGTTTTAGGCTTAAGTGAGTAAGGTTTTTTAGTTGACCATTTGAGTCTGAGGGGCGTCATGTTATCTAGCTTTGAGTCGGTCGTGGTTGATTCTATTCATGAGGGCTGTTTTAAACTGATAGACCCAGAGACGAATATCTCGTAAAATCGTCACCTATAGATGGTATTCAGTAATATTAGTATGTATGACGGGAGTCGGTTGGTGTAACCCCCTCCCGTTTTGTGCATTTGAGGTGGTAAGATTTGAAAATAAAGGCAGTGTTAGTTTTGGAAGATGGGACCTGTTTTGAGGGGGTTTCTGTGGGGGCTACAGGTACAACTGTTGGGGAAGTGGTTTTTAATACTTCACTTACGGGTTATCAGGAAATCATAAGTGATCCTTCTTACGCGCGTCAACTGGTTACGTTAACCTATCCTCACATAGGTAACGTGGGGGTTAATGCGGAAGATGACGAGGCGGGCCAAGTTTTTGCCAGTGGCTTGGTGGTCAGAGATTTACCCTTATTAGCAAGTAATTGGCGCTCAGAGATGAGTCTTGGTCGCTATTTGGAGCAGAATAATGTGGTTGCCATCGCCGAGATAGATACCCGTAAATTAACTCGAATTTTACGAGATAAGGGCGCGCAGCGAGGATGTATTATGACTGGTGATGCGGTGGATACTTCAATCGCTGAACAGCAGATTGCCCAATTCCCGGGGTTAAAAGGGATGGATTTGGCTAAAGAGGTCTCGGTTCAAAGCAGCTATGCTTGGACGGAGGGTGTATGGCAATTAGGTCAAGGGCATCAAGAAGATAATGTCGATCAAAAGCATGTGGTTGCTTATGATTTTGGTGTTAAACGTAATATTCTCAGGTTGTTGGTTGATCGTGGGTGCCGGTTGACCGTGGTTCCTGCCACAACTCCAGCAGCAGATGTTTTGGCTATGTGTCCGGATGGTATCTTTCTTTCTAATGGGCCGGGTGATCCAGAACCTTGTGATTATGCAATTGCTGCGATACGTGAGTTTCTTAATGAGAAGGTGCCCATTTTTGGTATTTGTCTAGGGTATCAGTTGCTGGCATTGGCCAGTGGTGCACAGACTGAAAAGATGAAGTTTGGTCATCATGGTGCAAATCATCCGGTCAAGGAAAAGGCGACCGGTCGGGTCATGATCAGTAGTCAAAATCATGGTTTTGCTGTCGATGAAGCAACGCTGCCAGATTGTTTAGTGGCAACACATCATTCTTTGTTCGACGGGAGTTTGCAGGGTATTGAGCATACTGATTGTCCTGCTTTCGGTTTTCAGGGCCACCCTGAAGCTAGTCCAGGGCCTCACGATGTGGTAGGTTTCTTTGATCGTTTCATTGAAAAAATGGAGCAGTAAATGCCTCCTTTATTGATATTTATTTCCTTCAGCTTGTAACTTCAAATTATTAAACATGCCAAAAAGAACCGACATAAAATCCATTTTGCTGTTAGGCGCAGGCCCTATTGTTATTGGGCAAGCGTGTGAATTTGATTATTCAGGGACGCAGGCCTGTAAGGCTTTACGTGAAGAAGGGTACCGAGTCATTTTGGTTAACTCTAATCCGGCAACAATTATGACCGATCCGCAGACTGCGGATGCGATTTATATTGAGCCTATCGATTGGCAGACGGTTGCTAAAATTATTGAAAAAGAGCGTCCTGATGTCGTGTTGCCAACCATGGGGGGGCAAACGGCATTAAATTGTGCCTTAGATCTTGAGCGCAATGGTGTTTTGGCTGAATTTAATGTTGAGATGATTGGTGCCAGTAAAGAGGCAATCGATAAGGCAGAAGATCGAGAGTTATTTAAACAGGCAATGATTAAAATAGGCTTTGATGTGCCTAAATCTGCTGTTGCATCAACCTTAGCACAAGCGCAGGAGATTCTAGTAGACGTGGGTTATCCTGCGGTGATTAGACCTTCTTTTACCCTAGGAGGCAGTGGCGGTGGGATCGCTTATAACAAAGAAGAGTTTGTCGACATTTGTATGCGAGGATTAGATTTATCGCCTACGAATGAGTTGCTTATCGAAGAATCTGTTTTGGGCTGGAAAGAATATGAAATGGAAGTGGTGCGAGATCGTAAAGATAACTGCATCATTGTTTGTTCGATAGAAAATTTTGACCCGATGGGTGTCCATACGGGCGACTCAATAACGGTTGCGCCTGCGCAAACGCTTACGGATAAAGAATATCAGATTCTTCGTAATGTTTCGTTGGCGGTCTTACGTGAAATTGGTGTTGATACCGGGGGTTCGAATGTGCAGGTGGCTATAAACCCTGATGATGGACGTTTGGTTGTTATTGAGATGAATCCTCGGGTCTCGCGTTCTTCGGCATTAGCCTCTAAGGCAACCGGTTTTCCTATAGCTAAAGTGGCTGCAAAATTAGCGATAGGGTATACCCTAGATGAATTAAAAAATGAAATCACCGGTGGCGCAACGCCGGCTTCATTTGAGCCGAC
>MPSY01000265.1 GCA_001901525.1 Methylococcales bacterium OPU3_GD_OMZ
ATATGAAACCACGGTCATGAACCGGAGGCGACTCCATCACTTACTAAGCTGGGTTTGTAACCCTCCCCTAAAATCAGAATAGATTTAATAGAGTTTTCTCATTATATTAACCGTAATGGAGAACTTAACAATGAAACGCAATAAATTTACAGAAAGGCAAATATTCAATATTTTAAAAGAAGGTGAATCCGGTGCTTTAATAGTGCCTGATCTGTGTCGTCAACATGGTGTCGCCCAAAGTACGTATTATAAATGGAAATCAAAATATGGCGGTATGGAAGCCTCTGATTTATCTCGGCTCAAAGCGCTTGAAGAGGAAAATCGTAAACTTAAAAAATTGTTTGCAGACGTCAGTTTGCAAAACATGGCTTTAAAGGACGTCATTGAAAAAAAGCTGTAAAGCCAACCGAACGCAAACAGTTTGTGCGCTATGCCGTCATTGAACTAGGGGTAGGCGTTGTGTTGGCTTGTGAAGCCTTTAAAATTAGTCGCTGTATGTATTATTATCAGCCAAAGTTAGTTGATGATACCGTCATTATTGATGAACTTTCAGCGTTAGCTGAAAAGCATCCAAAGTATGGTTTTAGGAAGCTCTTTATGCGACTGAGAAATCAAGGTTTTAGTTGGAACCACAAGCGAGTCTACCGCATTTATTGCGGCTTGAAGCTGAATTTAAGGCGTAAAGGTAAAAAGCGTTTGCCGAACCGACACCCAGAACCATTGGCGGTGCCATCAAGTGCAAACGACTCCTGGTCAATGGACTTTATGAGCGACAGTTTGTATTCTGGACGCCGATTTAGAACTTTTAAT
>MPSY01000151.1 GCA_001901525.1 Methylococcales bacterium OPU3_GD_OMZ
ATCGAAATCCGTTATTGGCTTGGGTGGACCGAATCATTATTTTAGAGCAAGGCCAAGTGGTGGCCGACGGCCCTAAAGATGTGGTGTTAACGTCGCTGCAAATGCAGCAGGGCGCTTAATATGCATGCTAAATTAATTGAAATTAAACAAGCTGTAACCGAGCGGTTAGCCCGGCTCAGCAGCCGTGGCCGTGAGCAGTGGTTAGCACAAATGCTCGGCGATGAGCGGCCCTTGTCTGAACAAGATTATGCATTAATTAATGCGCAAGATTATGGCTTTATGTCTGACCGTAGCGAAGCGATATTACTGCGCAGTCCACAGGGGGCACGTCAGTTGATCGTAATCGTTTTAGTGTTTGTCGTGGTCTTTATTATGTGGGCTAATTGGGCTGAAATTGATGAGGTGACAGTAGGGCAGGGCAAGGCCGTTCCCGCGCAACAATTACAAGTGCTGCAAAATATGGAAGGCGGTATTATCTCAGAAGTGTTAGTTAAAGCCGGCGATACGGTTGAAAAAGGGCAGATATTACTTAGGATCGATGACACCCAATTTGCCGCGAGTTTAGAAGAAATTAATAAAAAGCTACAGGTGTTAACAGTTAGGAAATATCGGCTATTAGCTGAGATTGAAGAAAAGCCATTAGACTTTCCAGAAGACTTGGAACAAGATTTTCCAGAAGTGGTCAAGCAAGAGCGGAATTTATATCTCGCCAGACATCAGGAACTGGAAGCGACTCTATCAGCTTTTGAAAGCCAGATTAAGCAGATTAAACAGCGCGCGGTAGAAATTAACTCACGTAAAGATTTTTTAAAAAAGAGCGTAGCACTCTCGCAAAAAGAGTTGGCGATGACCGCTCCCTTAGTTGCTAAAGGCGCTATTTCTGAGGTGGAGGTAATCCGGTTAGAAAAAAGCGTTAATGACGTGTTGGGAGAACTAGCCAGCGTTAAATTGGAAATTCCGCGCTTAGCGATGGAAATTGAAGAATTAGAAGGCAAACGAGATGAACGAAAATTACAATTTCGTAATGAATCTCGTGAGCAACTCAATGCCTTGTTAGCTGATTATACGACCATTTCAGAAACCACCGTCGCGGCTAAAGATCGGGTTAAACGCACCGCTGTTCGCTCGCCTGTCAGAGGGGTGGTACAGCGGGTTTTAGCCAATACGATTACCTCGGTCGTGCGCCCGGGTATGGATTTAATTGAAATCGTACCGCTAGATGAGTCGTTAGTGGTTGAGGCTAAAATTAAGCCGACTGATATTGCTTTTATTCGCCCGGATCAGGATGTTGTCGTTAAATTTACCGCCTATGACTTTACTATTTATGGCGGCTTAAAAGCTAAATTAGAGCATATCAGTCCGGATGCGGTGATCGAAGAAGACGAGAGTTTTTATTTAGTAAAGGTAAGAACCGATAAAAATCATTTAGGCACCGAGCAAGCACCGTTAGCGATTATTCCCGGGATGGTAGCAACGGTAGACATTATTACCGGCAAGAAAACCATTATGGACTATTTATTAAAACCGGTGTTAAGGGCAAAACAGCAAGCATTAAGAGAGCGGTAGCGGCTCTTAGCTTAAACGCTCAAAACGTTCAAAGGTATTAAAAAAGCACATTTTTAGTGCTAATAGGGTATGGGCGTGTTTTTTATCTTGCGCATGAAAATTCTTGCCTTTGGGTAATTTAAAGGAGTAGTCTAACTGATTGTCTTTATTGAAAAAAGTTGGCAGCTAAAGCCTGGGAGGCGTTAACTATTTACCACAATGGAGAAAACTAACTTTACGGCTGTAAATTTAAATTAACCCTTAATTTGTGAGGAAAGTAACGATGACTGAATTTCCAATAGATCTTGATGCCTATCAACCTATAGCGCTGGATGCTAATAATCCGGTACTGTCTGATGAGCAACGAACGGCTCTAAAAGAGAATATACAACTTTGCCGCGACGCTTTAGTGTTTTTTACCGCCACAGGGGCGGCGCGAGGCGTTGGCGGCCATTCAGGAGGGCCGTTTGATACGGTACCGGAAGTGATGATTATGGATGCCTTGTTTCGTGGTGCTAGCGACCAATACGTACCTATTTTCTTTGATGAAGCAGGGCACCGTGTGGGCACCCAGTATTTAATGGCGGCACTGCACGGTGAACTTCCGGTCGAGAACTTAATGCAGTACCGTGCCGCCCATTCACATTTACCCGGACATCCGGAATTAGGCTATACCCCGGGGGTTAAATTCAGTTCGGGCCGGTTAGGCCATATGTGGCCTTATGTGAATGGGGTGGCTATGGCGAACCCGCGCAAAGTACTTTTTTGTTTAGGTTCAGACGGCTCGCAGCAAGAGGGTAACGATGCAGAAGCGGCGCGTTTGGCTGTAGCGCAAAATTTAAATGTAAAATTAATTATTGATGACAACGATGTCACGATAGCCGGTCACCCATCTGACTATTTAGCAGGCTGTACGGTTGCGAAAACATTAAGAGGCCATGGGGTAACCGTTTTAGAAGGCGACGGTGAAGATATTGACGATTTATATCAACGAATTTGTACCGCGGTGACCACCGATGGTCCGGTTGCTGTGGTGAATAAACGGCCTATGTGTCCGGGGATTGAAGGCCTTGAGGGCTCAACCCATGGGCACGATGTCATTTCGGTTAAATTGGCGGTAGATTATTTAGAAGCCAATAATCAGCAAGTGGCAGCGGATCTGTTAAAAACCATAGAAGCGCC
>MPSY01000266.1 GCA_001901525.1 Methylococcales bacterium OPU3_GD_OMZ
ACGCATGGCTCTTTCGACTGTGGCCGCCGCAATATCTAAAGATCCAAGCGTTATATTTCGCTCTGCCTCACTGATCAAGGCGACCACTGGCGCCGATGCCTGCTTAAAGGTTAATGATGGTTCAAGATCGGGTCGGTCAGGACTTTTTACAGCAGAATCAACACGCCCCGACCATAAATAAGACCGCTTGGTTTCAGGCTCATCTGGACTATCAGGCACCTGACTCGAAACGCCACCGCCTAAAGGCCCGGAAACCGGTGCCGGCGCTTGATTTCTATACAAAACATCACAAGCACTTAAAGGCAGTAATAAGACAAGCAGTAAACTCCTGCGAGTTAAACCAAAAAAATATTTTAATGTGTCCGCCATAGCCAATAAGTTAATTTTAAAATGGTACCAAGTGTACAGTGAAATCAACTCTTGCATGGTCTTTTTAGCATTTTCCTAACATAATAAAGAACCTCCGAAGGTGTTGCCCTTTTTCGCCCTTAACCCCGATCTAAATACTTGTTTAGTCGCTCATATTTTATAATGGCTTAATTTTTAAAAAAATCAAACTCACAGTGAAATCATAAAATACAATAAAGCTATGGATGCTCCTTTCATTATCTACGGTGCTAACGGCTACTTAGGCGCACAAATCGCGCATCTTGCCGTGCAACAAGGCCTAAAGCCGCAATTGGTAGGCAGAAACCAAGCCGCACTTACCGGTCTCGGTAACGCACTTAATCTTAACGTGGCAGTTGTCCCCCTAGACAACCCTCAGCGGCTTGAACAATGTCTTAAACAAACCGCCTTGGTTTTTAAT
>MPSY01000152.1 GCA_001901525.1 Methylococcales bacterium OPU3_GD_OMZ
CTGGCTGATTTTCACCTCAAAATTTAATTTTGAGAACCCATCGGTATTCCGGTAAATAGTGACGCCTAATTTTCTGTTGTGGGTTGTTTTTTCCTTCCTATGTGTACTGTGTTTTTAGAAAAGTATATTGTCCAGATAGCTAAAAAGCAGGATTTATGAATCATTAATTTTGTCGCTTAATTATTAAAAAAATTACTGTTTTTCTGGGTTTGATCTTTCGTTCATACCGTTGTAACGATGAACTTGAATGAAAGGCCTTTTTTATCTTGTTTTGTTTTAGGTAATCAAGCTATATTTCAGTTATAACTTTATGAGTGATGTAACGTAAATATTTTTTAAAAATAATTAGACAATGAGTAGGGGTCATGAAAATTTATAAAAAAGTTAGCATTACCGCGGGATTGTTGTTGTTTGTCATTGGCCTGCCGAGTCTGGGGGAGCCGTATGAGTATTGTTACCATAACTGTGAGGTGACTCATAATAACCCTTATCGATCTTTTGAACGGCCTCATGACTCTCGATTATTAATACAGTGTCGAAAACAATGTGATGAGGCCTTTCCTATAGCAGCAGAGAAAGCAGAAAAGAAAGCAGAAAAGAAAGCAGAAAAGAAGAGCCAAGAAGAAAACAAAAAAAGCAGTTGGGATAAATGGTGTTTTTGGTGTGATTAGTTCAGTGCATGGGTTGTTGTTTGACTGGGTTTGACTGACTCTAAGCTAAAAAATAATTGGGTAATATGGAAACCCCACAGACATATTTGAGTTTATATTTAAGTTCAAACGAGCAGCGCTGGTCTTTGTTTATCACGGTAGTGATTGCCTTGATTATTCTTACACCGCTGTGTGGTCTATTCTTTCAATGCGGTTGTGATTGGCCAGGGTTTGGGCTGGATATGCGATGTAATATTCATCAGGCGAATTTAAAATCCCCCTGCCCATGGTGTACCTCACTCGCGAGAGGCTTGTTATCCGTTGGAGTGGCAATGGTGGTTGCCGTTGTGGTTGCCATGGTATCTATTGCTTATCTTGCTCCGCGTAGTCAGGTAGTGACTATTTTTGCCGGTATTTTGTTTGGTGTTGTTAGCTTTATCGTTGCTTTAGGCGGAGCGGCCATGTTTACCTTATTGCTGATTTGAATCAAATCAGGAACTAAGTACAAGGTAGGAGAGGAGTTGCTGTGATCGTTTTGCTAATAATGAAGTAACTTTGTGGCGGTAATGCTGCGGACTCAATTTTATCCGTACTCATTAAGGCCTAAATTTAAGTTAAAATAATGGTTGGTTAATTTTAAGTTGTAAATTATGAAAAAAGATATTCTCGATGCTGATTTTGAATCCTTTTCCTTTTCAGATGAAATTTTGGCGGCAATTAAAAACATGGGGTTTGAAAATCCAACCGAGATTCAGATTAAAACAATACCTGCTGTGTTAGAAGGCAACGATGTACTTGCGCGTGCTGATACAGGTTCTGGGAAAACGGCTGCTTTTGTATTACCGTTACTCGATAATCTGAGTAATCAGAACGTTTATGCGCAAAAAGGACGTAGTAAACGTTTTGATGCAAGCACCCGAGTGGCCAGTAATTGTGTGCAAATAGTGGTGCTGGTACCCACGCGGGAGTTAGCCATTCAGGTGGCAGAAGTCTTTTCAACAGTTGCTGAAAATATTCAGCCTGCTATTAAGTGTTTAAGTGTTTATGGCGGCGTGAAGATTAATCCTCAAATGCAGGCCTTGCGAGGCGGTGTGGATGTCTTAGTGGCAACGCCTGGACGATTACTTGATTTAGTTGATCAAAACGCGATTAAGTTTAACCAAGTGAAAGCCTTGGTGATTGATGAAGTAGATCGCTTAATGAAGGGTGATTTTCAGGAAGAGATCGAGCGACTCAGTAAATTATTACCTAATAAACGCCAGAATTTGATGTTTACGGCGACCTTTCCTGAAAGTATTACTACGCTGGTTCGTGATGTGTTGAATACACCTGAAATTATAAATATGGATGGGTTTATTGATGAGTTGGAAATCGAGCAACGCGCCATTACGGTTAATCATCATCAAAAAAATGATCTGTTAGCACATTTATGCCGCGAAAATGATTGGCAACAGATTCTGGTTTTTTGTAGTGCCAAGCGGACGTGTGATAATTTGGTTAAAAAGCTTGAGAAAAGAAGTATTGAAGCAGTGGCGATGCATTCGAATAAAGAACAATCCGTACGCAGTGCGGCACTTAAGAATTTTAAGGCTGGGGCGATTCGTATTTTAGTTGCTACAGATGTAGCCGCCCGCGGTATTGATATTGATCAATTACCGTGTGTTATAAATTATGATTTACCGCGCTCGCCCAATGATTATGTGCATAGAGTCGGGCGGACCGGTCGAGCTGGGGAAAAAGGCTTGGTTATTTCTTTAATTTCACACCATGAATTTCAACATTTCTTAGTAATAGAGAGGCGTAATGGACTTAACATAGCGCGAGAAGAGATAGACGGATTTATGCTGGACAGCGTTGCCCCGCCGTTGCCGCGAAAGAGCCCAAAGATTAAAAAAACAAAGTTAACTAAAAAGCAAAAAATACAATCTAAAAGAGAGCAAGAGCCTGTTCAAGATTCAGGAGACAACAGTCATCAGGACCACAGTGAAACTGAACCAGTGGAGTCCACTGTCAATGCCCACATTTGGGGGAACCTTAAAAAGTAACTAATTTAGAATCGTTCCGTTGGTTTTTA
>MPSY01000153.1 GCA_001901525.1 Methylococcales bacterium OPU3_GD_OMZ
TCTGCAACCATTAATTATACTGACGATGTCAGAATATTTGCCGGCTGCTTAACCGGCAGACGCGACTGGCCTGTCAGTCCTTGCTCCCATATTCAGGGCCATTATCTTGAGAATGCATTAGCACATGACGAAGTCGAATTAATCCGCATTGAAGAAGATACACTACGGCCTAAATTATTGTGTAAGATAATCCATCGGGGTAATCACGCACCCTTTTTAGGCTTTAATCGCGCGCAATATGCTGTACTCGAGGCCGCTATATTGGTTAGCCGATTAACCATGCTATCAAAAGAAAAAATTGATGCCGAATTAAAGTACCTGACTATTGGTTACCAAAAAGCCGCCGGTGAACGCGAACAACAAGCCTGGGAATGGTTAATGACAGAAATTACCCTTTTCCGACAAAAAACCACAGAGGAAATTAAAAAATGACCGGAATGCTGGCCAGCGTTAATACAATAGATGAGGCACTTTGGGTATTAAATGCCGGCGTGGATATTATTGATCTTAAAGAACCTGCAAACGGCGCCTTAGGTGCCTTAGAGCCTGAAACCATTACCACGATTGTCAAACGCATTAATGGCAAGCGGCCGATCAGCGCCACCATTGGCGACTTACCGCTCGAACCTGAAACCATTACCGCCACGGTTAACCGTATCGCTAAAACGGGTGTTGACTACATTAAAATCGGCTTTTTCCCTCAGGGAGACCCGCTCTCAACCCTACAGAGCCTAGTCCCCGCCACGCAACAAGGCACAAAACTCGTTGCCGTATTTTTTGCCGACCAACCCATGGAACTTGCTCTTATTCCCGCACTAAAAAAACACGGTTTTTATGGTGCCATGATCGATACGGCTGATAAGGAATCAGGTTCACTTCGTCAGGTTATCAGCGAAGAAATGCTACAGTCTTTTATTAATCAATGCCGGCAACAGCAATTATTCTGTGGCCTTGCCGGTTCTCTATCGCTAGCTGACATCCCATTTTTAACACGATTAAACCCAGATTACTTAGGCTTTAGAGGCGCTCTGTGTCATGCTCACCAACGTACAGAAAAACTCGACCCCTTTGCCTTCAAAGCCGTAAAAGAGCAACTTGCTAAGAACTCATGAATAAAAACACAACGATCACCCAACAAATCCTTATTGCAATGGCGATAGGCCTTATTATTGGTAGCTTAATCAATACCTTTGCTGACACAAATGAATGGATAAAATCATTTATTGTACAAGGCGTTTTTCATATTATCGGCTCAGGGTTTGTCAATGCCCTTAAAATGCTAGTCGTCCCACTGGTGACTTTTTCACTGATTTGTGGCGTCTGTGGCATGGGAGATATTGCCTTATTGGGACGGGTCGGATTTAAAGCCTTTGGCTTATACCTAATAACCACAGGACTCGCCGTTTCCTTAGCGCTTATTATGGCTATTCTGATCAGCCCTGGACAGGGCTTTCAGAAAAACACAGCATTGCTCTCAGAATTCACACCCAAGCCGTCACCACCACTTACTGACGTATTTATTAATATTATACCCAGCAACCCGATACAGGCTTTTGCCGAAGGCAATATGCTGCAAATTATCTTTTTTGTTATTTTATTTTCGATTGCCATGCTGATGACTGGAGAAATTGGCAAACAATTAGCGCAAGGCGCAGAAAAGCTCAATGAGGTCATGATGCAAGTGGTCATGCTGGTCATGCGGTTTGCACCTTTCGGCGTTTTCTGCCTGATGGGTAAAACCTTTGCTGAACAAGGTATAGGTTTAATCATACCCATGATCGGTTATTTTGTTGTGGTTGTGAGTTGCCTGTTGATCCATAGCCTTGGCATCTACAGCCTCTTATTATTGCTGTTTGCGCGGGTTAATCCGCTGACCTTTCTTAAAAAAATGCGCTCAGCACAGATTTTTGCTTTTAGTACGGCCAGCTCAAACGCCACCATTCCTGTTACCTTAAAAACTGTTGAGCAACAACTCGGCGTTAATCGTTCAACTGCGGCTTTTACCGTTCCACTCGGCGCCACAGTTAATATGGATGGCACCGCCATTATGCAAGGTGTTGCCACAGTTTTTATCGCCAACGTCTACGGCATTGACCTTTCGCTCGTGCAATACCTAACCATTATCGCCATGTCTATTCTGGCATCCATTGGTACTGCCGGCGTCCCGGGCGTAGGACTTATCATGCTTGCCATGGTCTTTAACCAAGTTGGCTTACCCGTTGAAGGTATAGGTCTTATTCTAGGTGTCGATCGTCTTTTAGATATGGTTCGTACGGCTGTCAATGTTACTGGCGATGCTACGGTGACCGTTATTGTCGCGCGCGGCGAAGATGAAATTAATTTATCCGTCTTTAATGCTACTGATACGCCAGACTCCGCTCTTCCGAAAGACAACTAATAGAAAGATTAATCCGTGACTATTGTTGCCGGTAATCGGTACACTATGCCCTTTATTTTATTCACTTAAAACTAACATCACATGCGCACTTCCCAATTTCCATTAAACACCGTTAAAGAAACGCCCTCAGATGCTGAAATAGCGAGCCACAAACTCATGATTCGAGCGGGGCTCATTCGCAAATTAGCCGCCGGACTCTACACATGGCTTCCGCTCGGCATCAGAGTCTTGCGAAAAGTAGAACAAATCACTCGGGAAGAAATGGAAAAAGCCGGCGCCCTTGAAGTCCTTATGCCCGCCTTACAACCGGC
>MPSY01000026.1 GCA_001901525.1 Methylococcales bacterium OPU3_GD_OMZ
TAACCGATAATGGACAAACCCGATGTGTACCCATGAACTCGTTTCACAATTTCAAGAAGCCATTCATAACGCGCGGCTTGAAAAGTCGCGATTACAGATTGTCGGTGGCGACACCAAGGCCTTTTTAAAAGCCAATGTGTCAGCGCCACTTACACGATTAGAAATAGGGGGTTACCAAGGCATTATTGATTATCAACCCAGTGAGTTGGTGCTGACTGCGCGTGCCGGAACGTCGTTGAAGGTAATCAATGAGACTTTGGCTGAGCAGAGGCAAATGTTAGCCTTTGAACCGCCGACGTTTGGACGCTCAGCGACACTGGGAGGTATTGTGGCCAGTGGATTGTCAGGGCCTAGGCGACCCTTCACTGGGGCGGTTCGTGATTTTATCTTGGGGTGTAAAATCATTAACGGTCAGGGCGAAGTTTTAACTTTTGGAGGGCAGGTTATGAAAAATGTGGCCGGTTATGATGTGTCACGGTTGATGGCCGGCTCAGAAGGGACTCTGGGTGTTATTTTAGAAGTGTCACTGAAGGTGTTGCCAGTCCCGAAAAAAGAGCTAACCCTTAACATAGCAATGCCGATTGAATCTGCATTGGTTCAAATGGTTGCGCTTCGCCGTCACTATCTTTCTATCAGTGCAGTGGCTTACGAGAAGGGTTGCTTACGGGTTCGTTATTCGGGTTCTAAAACAGGTATTTTGTCAGTGTTGGATACATCAGTGATCACTGATGTACACGTTGAACCCAGCCAAAATTTTTGGCATGCGCTAAAAGAACAACACGTTGATTTTTTTCATACGAAGGATGATTTATGGCGCATATCAGTCCCTCCGGCAACGCCTGTTTTAAGTGTTCCCGGTCACTGGTTTTACGATTGGGCCGGTGGTTTGCGGTGGCTCAAAACGACAGCGCCGGCAGCGGTGGTTTTTGGTGCGGCTGTTGCTTGCGGCGGCACGGCGCGCTTGTTCCGTTCGAGGCAACTAGCGCCATGGCCGAGGCAGGAGGTAGCGCTACCATTAGCGCAACTCAATAAACGTGTTAAAGCAGCCTTTGACCCGAGTGAATTGTTTGTATAACTTCAGGTTTCGACGTTATTAGCATGCAGACTAAATTAACGCCATTAATTCAAAAAAGACCTGACAGTGCTGAGATAGAGCGTATTCTGCGGTCTTGTGTTCATTGTGGTTTCTGCAATGCGACTTGCCCGACCTATAATGTCTTAGGGGATGAGTTAGACGGTCCTCGAGGGCGCATTTATTTACTCAAACAAGTGTTTGAAGGGGGTGATGTTTCGAAGGCGACGCAATCCCATCTTGACCGCTGTTTGACGTGCAGAGCGTGTGAAACGACATGCCCCTCAGGGGTTCGCTATGGTCGTTTGCTTGATATTGGCCGCGGCGAAGTTGAGAGGCAAGTGCCGCGTTCAATGCGAGCAAAGGTGGTTCGGTTCTTCGTACAGAGAATCTTGCCTTATCGTTGGCGCTTTAAAGTGCTATTTTCTTTGGCGCAACGATTAAGATTCTTGGCGCCACGGTCTCTTCGAAAGAAGATACCTGAGGTATCTATGCCTTCGTATTGTTGGCCTACCACTAAGCATAAGCGTCAGGTCTTGTTGTTGGAGGGCTGTGTGCAACCGGCATTGGCGCCGGCTATTAATCTCAAGGTCGCTACGGTGTTAGATAAGTTGGCGATAACGCCGTTGAAAATAAAGAATGAGGGTTGTTGTGGCGCATTAAGCCATCACCTTGCAGCACATCAACAAAGTACTGATTTTATAAAGCGCAATATTGACCAATGGTGGCCTTATGTCGAAGCCGGTATTGAAGCTATTGTTTCGACTGCCAGTGGTTGTGGTGTCATGGTTAAAGATTACGGTGACATTATGCAATACGATGCTGTTTATGCAGAAAAAGCACGCCGTATTGCAACGTTGACCTGTGATATTAGTGAGTTGCTTTTGGCAGAAGCGATACCCGTATCTAATATCGGGCAAGGGGCATCGGTCGCTTTTCATAATCCTTGTACCTTGCAGCATGGTCAGAAGGTTGTTAATGCTGTTGAAACGATTTTGCAGCGTCAAGGCTATCAATTGCTTGAGATAGATGGCGCCCAAGACTGTTGCGGCTCGGCAGGGGTGTATTCTTTTTTACAGCGCGCTATTTCACAACGCTTGTTAACGGAAAAAATATTTTTTTTGGAAGTGATGAAGCCAGATATGATTGTAACGGCTAATGTGGGTTGTCAAACGTATTTACAATCAGCATCGACTGTGCCGGTTACGCATTGGATTGATTTGTTATGATCTGTCGTCATCGCTTGTGAGTCGACTATTTCGAGCTAAAAATAATAGTAAAGCCGATGTTGTTTTAAGGGGAAAAGCGGCGGGGTGTGAGGTTTAAGGCTTTTTTTGTGGGTAACGCGGTGGTTTAAGTTATCTTATATTGAGTTAGACTCTGCGTTTTTTAGGATAAAGTCTGCTAAAATAGAGCCAAAATGGCATTAGTGTGATGTCGATTAATAGAGTTTTAGCAAGTAGTAGGGCGGTAGATTAAAAGGCATATGGCAAAAAAATTATACGTGCTGACAAGTGGTTGTCAGATGAATGAATATGATTCTGACAAAATGCGTGATGTTCTGAGAGATTCCCACGGGTTGGAAACAACGAATAACCCTGAAGAAGCAGATGTTTTATTATTGAATACTTGTTCTGTTAGAGAGAAAGCCCAGGAAAAAGTTTTTTCGCAACTGGGTGTGTGGCGTAAACTTAAAAACAAGAATCCTGATCTCATTATTGGTGTCGGTGGCTGTGTCGCTAGCCAGGAAGGTGAGATGATCCAAAAAAGAGCGCCTTATGTAGATATTGTGTTTGGTCCTCAAACCTTACATCGTTTGCCGCAGTTATTGGATAAAACGCAAAGCAGTCACGCAAAAGTAGTAGACATATCATTTCCTGAAATTGAGAAATTTGATGCTTTACCTGAACCTCGTGCTGAAGGGCCCAAAGCCTTTGTGTCGATTATGGAAGGGTGTAGTAAATATTGTACCTTTTGTGTAGTTCCTTATACCCGGGGCGAAGAAATTAGCCGGCCGTTAACCAGTGTGATTAAAGAAATTACTGAATTAGCGAATCAGGGTGTGCGAGAAGTTAATTTATTAGGGCAGAATGTCAATGCCTATCAGGGTGCAATGGATGATGGCGATAACGCTGATTTTGCCTTGTTATTGCATTACGTTGCCGGTATTCCAGGGATCGGGCGGATTCGTTTTACGACCTCACATCCGGTTGAGTTTTCTGACAGTCTGATTGAGGCGTTTGCCGAAATTCCGGAATTAGTCAGTCACTTACATCTGCCCGTGCAAAGTGGTAGCAACAGCATTCTTAAGCGCATGAAGCGTGGTCATACGCGCGAACAATATATCGATAAGATAAATCGCCTGCGAGAGTATCGCCCCGAATTAAGTTTATCATCAGACTTTATTATTGGCTTTCCCGGTGAAACCGATGATGAATTTGAAGATACGATGGCGTTGATTGAAATGATGGCATTTGATGCCTCATTCAGTTTTATTTACAGCGCTCGTCCCGGAACACCGGCGGCGGATTTTGCTGATGATGTTGATTTGTCCGTTAAAAAGGAACGGTTAAAACGCTTACAAGTCTATATTAATAAAAATGCTTTAGCGATTTCTGACAAGATGGTGGGAACTGTGCAAACCGTCTTAGTTGAAGGATTATCGAAAAAGAATCAATTACAGGTCCGCGGTCGAACGGAAAATAATCGTGTGGTTAATTTTACCGGGCATCCGCGTCTAACGGGACAATTTGTGGATGTAATGATTACTGAAGCCTTGCCGAATTCATTACGGGGACGATTGATTGAGAGTTCAGTTGACAAAATTGCTCAGAATTTTTAAATGAAGGTTTTGGATATTAATTCAAATTCACTGGACCTGACTTTAATTCCTGCTGATAACTCTCGCTTAGCCAATCTTTGCGGGCAATTAAATAGTCATCTTCAACAGATAGAAAAACGCTTAGGGATAGAAATATCAAACCGAGGGAATCGTTTTCGTTTAAAGGGCTCGCGTGAGGCTATTAAAATAGCATCTGTGCTTTTAGAAAAATTATTTGCCAACACAGAGGCCGAGGTGCTAACACCCGAATATATTCACTTGTCATTGCAAGATTCGCATGTTAAATCGTTATTAGACGGTGAAGATGTGAGTCATCAGTCAGCGATTACCATTAAAACCCGACGCGGTATTGTTAAGGGACGCGGTACGAATCAACAGCAATACTTAAAAAGTATTTTGTTACATCATATTAATTTTGGAGTGGGACCTGCCGGGACCGGTAAAACCTATTTAGCTGTTGCTTGTGCCGTTCAGGCATTAGAGCGTGAGGAAGTTAGGCGGATTATTTTGGTGCGTCCCGCGGTAGAGGCAGGAGAAAGTTTAGGGTTTTTGCCTGGCGATATGGCGCAGAAGGTCGATCCTTATTTGCGGCCACTCTATGATGCCTTATATGAAATGTTGGGGTTTGAACGGGTTGATAAATTGATTGAACGTAACGTGATTGAGGTTGCACCGTTAGCTTTTATGCGCGGGCGGACCTTAAATGATTCGTTTATTATTTTAGATGAGGCACAAAATACCACGAAAGAGCAGATTAAAATGTTTTTGACCCGAGTGGGTTTTGGTTCGACCGCCGTGATTAATGGTGATGTAACACAGATTGATTTACCTAAAAAAACCGCATCGGGTTTAGGACATGTATTAAAAGTCTTAGACGGCGTTGACGGTATTAGTTTTACCTTTTTCGGGGTTCAAGATGTGGTTCGCCACCCCTTGGTGCAGAAAATTGTCAGTGCATATGAAACCTATGATAAGACGCATTCCGGCGAATAGGTGTTAGTGAAATATGGTTGATCTTGAATTACAGCGAGTCTGTCTTGTTGACAATGAGCCATCACTACATCAATTTGAATTATGGGTAGAAACGGTGCTCGCTGATCAGTTAAGAGATATTGAATTGGTTATTCGTATTGTCGATGAACCGGAGAGCGCAGCACTTAATGAACAATATCGTCATAAATCCGGACCAACAAATGTACTTAGTTTTCCAGTGGAATTGCCGGTGGGTATTGAAACACCGTTATTAGGCGATTTAGTTATTTGTGCGCCTGTTGTGGTTCGTGAAGCCAATGAACAAAAGAAACGGGTAAGCGATCACTGGGCACATTTGGTGATACATGGTGTTTTACATTTGTTAGGTTTTGATCATATCGAAGATCAACAAGCAGCATGCATGGAAGCGAAAGAAATTGCTGTATTACAAAAATTATCAATAAATAATCCGTATATAGAGGCTGTGAATTCATGAACGAAAATAATCCCAACGCTTCGGCAAAGTCTAGAGGTTGGGTGGAAAGTTTTAGTCACTTCTTGACTGGAGAACCGCGCGATAAGGACGACTTACTTGATTCCCTACGCGAAATGCAGGTTAAGAACCTGATAGGTATGGAAACACTGTCAATGATAGAGGGTGTTTTACAGGTTTCGGAAATGCGCGTTAGAGATATTATGATTCCTCGTATTCAGATGGTTGTAGTTCCCAGAGAAGCCGATTTAGCAACTATTTTTCCGTTGGTTATTGAATCAGCTCATTCGCGTTTTCCTGTCATTGATGAAGACCGCAGTGAAGTTGTGGGCGTTTTGTTGGCAAAGGACTTATTGGTCCACAGTCGTCAGGATGAGACGTTACGTGTTGAAGAAATTATGCGTGCTGCCCGCTTTATTCCTGAAAGTAAGCGGCTTAATGTTTTATTAAACGAATTCAGGGCAAATCGTAATCACATGGCTATTGTTGTTGATGAGTACGGTGTAGCCGCCGGTTTAGTAACCATTGAGGACGTGCTTGAGCAAATCGTCGGTGAGATAGAAGATGAGCATGATCTGGAAGATGAGTCCTATATTTTCAGACGCAGTGACCGCGTTTTTACGGTTAAAGCAATCACGCCGATTGCTGAGTTTAATGATTATTTTTATACCCAATTTGATGATACCGACGTGGGTACTATGGGCGGATTGGTCGTACAACATTTAAAACATTTGCCTAAAAAAGGTGAAAAAATAACCATTGAGGGCTTTAATTTTGATGTGATCCGTGCAGATAGCAGGCGCGTACATATGTTACAGCTAAAATTAAATGAAGATTGGTTGCCAAAAGAAGAGGGAGATCAAGTCGGTGAATAATCTTGTGTCTTTCGGAACCAGAGCACGTTGTTTTAATAGCCATTTATGTTCGGCCGGGTCGGTACAGTAGTTATGATGATTTGGGCTCTGGAAATTAAGTGCAGCGACGCCGTTTTCTTCAAGCCTTAATCGCGTTAGGTTTTCTACCCGATACTAGTCGAGTCGCTTCGGCAACCTTAGACGATATTTATCGTTTTCCTTCATTTGGTAATGCTTCCATTTTGCATTTTACCGATTGTCATGCCCAGTTAACGCCGGTTTATTACCGCGAACCTGATAATGAGTCTTTACGGGCATTGAAAGGCAATCAGTTCTCATTATTAGCCGGTCTGGATTTTCTCGATTTTTTTGGTATTACTCCCAATAACGTGCAAGCACATGCCTTTACGTCCCTGAATTTTGTTGAAGCAGCCGAGCAGTATGGAAAAATGGGCGGCTTTTCTTATTTAGCGACCTTGGTGAAACAAATGCGTGCAGAGCGTGGCGAGGAAAACACCGTGTTGCTTGATGGTGGTGATAGTTGGCAAGGTTCAGCAACGGCTTTGTGGACGCAAGGTCAAGATATGGTCGGAGCCAGTAATTTATTAGCCGTGGATGCGATGACCGGGCACTGGGAATTTACTTACGGTGAGCGACAAGTTAAAGAAAATTTGGCACAGTTTCAGGGCGAATTTTTAGGCCAAAATGTTACCTTGACGGAAGAGGCTGCTTTTAGGGCCGGTATTGAGCAAGGTCCGGTTTTTAAACCTTATGTTATCAAGCAATTAGCCAAGGCGCGCATTGCTGTGATTGGTCAGGCTTTTCCCTATACGCCGATTGCTAACCCGCGCTATCTGATGCCTGATTGGCAGTTTGGAATTCAAGAACAAAAATTACAGCAACAGATTGATGAGATTCGAGACGGTAAAGTTGCCGATGCGGTGGTGTTATTATCACATAATGGCTTGGCGGTTGATTTGAAGTTGGCAGCAAGAGTATCAGGATTAGACGTTATTTTAGGCGGGCATACTCACCACGCACTGCCCCGGCCGATAACCGTTTCAAATGCGCGGGGAAAAACATTGGTGACCAATGCGGGTAGTCATGGCAAATTTTTAGCAGTTTTAGATTTAGTTATTAAGGCGGGCAGTGTTCGGGATTTTCGTTATCGGTTAGTGCCCGTTTTTTCAAATTTTTTGGCGGCTGATCAGCAGATGGCTGCGTATATTAAACAAGTCAGAGCGCCTTATTTACAGCAGTTGAGCGAACCTCTGGCGCAAACCGAGAGATTATTATATCGGCGCGATAGCTTTGGGGGGCCTTTTGACCAACTTATTTTGTTGGCGCTACAGCAGGCGACAGGGTGTCAGATTGTCTTGTCACCAGGGTTTAGGTGGGGGAGTTCATTGTTACCGGGAGACTGTATTACTGTCGAAGATGTGTTTAATCATACGGCTATTACTTATCCTGAGACCTATCAGACAACCTTAACAGGGGGCCAATTAAAAGCCTTGCTGGAAGATGTCGGTGATAACTTATTTAACCCTGATCCTTATTATCAGCAAGGCGGTGATATGGTGCGAGTGAGTGGAATGCATTACCGGTGTCACCCAACGAGAAAGCACGGTGAGCGAATCAGTGAGATGCGGTTAGACTCAGGGGAATTGATTGAGTCAAGTAAGCACTACAGTGTTGCAGGTTGGGCAACCACCCAACAGCAATCGAAAGGGTTGCCGGTCTGGTCGGTTGTCATTGACTATTTGCGCCAGCATTCAGGCGAAAAATTCTCCCCGGCCTATCAGTCAGTTGCAGTGACCCCTTAAGTGAAATGAGGTGTCAGTGCTAAGGGGTATTTATTATAATAGGATATTAAAGCGGTTGTTGCTTGAATGTTTATCAAAATAAAGGTTTAAAGGTCGATGAAAAATAAGATTACCAAAGCAGTATTTCCCGTTGCGGGATTAGGAACGCGGTTTTTACCGGTCACTAAGGTAAGCCCGAAAGAAATGTTGCCAATCGTTGATAAGCCGCTGATTCAATATGCTGTTGAAGAGGCTGTCGCTGCGGGTATTGATACTATGATTTTCATTACCGGTAGAAATAAACGTTCTATTGATGATCATTTTGATAAGGCTTATGAATTAGAGCGGGAATTAACGGATAAAGGTAAGGTAGATGCTTTAGCCGCGCTAAAGTGTATTTTACCAGATCATGTCTCATATATTTTTATCAGGCAGGCTGAGGCTTTAGGATTGGGACATGCGGTTCAGTGTGCTGCACCGATCATCGGCGATGAGCCCTTTGCGGTCATTTTGCCGGATGATTTAATCGCCGATGGTACGCGTGGTTGTCTGCTACAAATGGTTAAGCAGTTCAGTCAACAGCGCAACAGTATTGTTGGGGTTGAACGCGTAGCGCCTGAAGACACCCGTAGTTATGGCATAGTGGAGATTAGTCAAGCGGTCGGGGGGGTGAGTGCGATAGAGCATATCGTTGAGAAACCACTACCCGAGGATGCTCCCTCAAATTTGGCCGTTGTCGGGCGTTATATTTTTACTCCGACTATTTTTGAAAAGTTGTCGGGATTAGGGAAGGGGGCTGGCGGTGAAATACAGTTGACCGATGCAATTGCCAAGTTACTGGATGATGAGCCGGTTAGTGCTTATGAGTTTGAGGGCAAGCGTTATGATTGTGGCTCGAAGTTAGGTTTTTTAATTGCGAATGTTGAATACGGTTTGGCGCATCCGGAATTGAAAGGTGCATTTGAAACATATCTGAATAACCGATAGCACAGTGGTTTTTTAATCCATTGTAGCCAGTTTTTTTAGGGTGGAAAAATACTTACTGTATCGGATGCTGATCTAGAGTGAGGGCAATTATTTTAATTAAGTGGGCACTGGTCTCGTTACTGAGTCTGACGAGTTGTTTTGCGCAGGCGTCTGTGCCGCAGAGAATTGTTTCACTGAGTTTATGTACGGATCAATTATTGTTAATGTTGGCTCCTCGTCAACACATCGTGTCTTTAACCCGGGGTGCTGTAGATCCTGATTTATCTTATATGGCTGCTGAAGCCAATGGGTTTTTATTAACGGGGGGCAACATTGAAGAAGTGTTACCCTTAAATCCTGATTTAATTGTCGGTAGTGCTTTTGCTTCTCGAGATGCCGTTCATTTTCTGAGGCAATTAGGGTATCCCGTTAAATTAATTGGATTACCTGTCTCTATAGCGGAAATTCGAGATTTGTTGTTAGCCTTTGGTGAGTGGGTCGGTTCTCCGGAGCGTGCAGAACAGGTGGTGAGGAAAATGGATTGGCAATTAGCAAACCTAAACCTGCAACAGGATAGGGTTAAAAAAACGGCACTTATTTATTCCTCTAATGGTTATACAATAGGTTCTGGCACGTTGGAAAATGTAATGCTTAATGCGGCCGGTTTTCATAATCTTGCTGTTGATATGGAGGTTGTTGGGTTTGAGCAAATAACTTTGGAGCGAGTGGTTGCTGCGCAGCCGGCATTTTTATTTATTGAAAATCATATTGATAATTCAGATTCTTTGGCCAGTCAATACGTAAACCATCCTGTGCTTGATAAAATGCTTTTAAGTAAGCAGCGTGAATTTATTCCTTCTCGGCTTAGAGCGTGTGCAGGACCCATGGTGGTGGAAGCCATTAATTATCTTTATGAGAACCATCATGACAGTAAACCATAGTTATCACGGTGTTTTAATCGGTTTATTCGTGGCAATGATAGGGAGTTTTTTTGTCGATTTATTAGCCGGGCCTGTGTCCTTACAATGGTTTAATATTTGGGCGGCTATTATCGAAAATAAAGCCAGTCTCGATTCGTTGATTTTTTTTGAAATTCGCTTGCCGCGAGCCATTTTGGCATTGCTGGTGGGTGCTACATTGGGAATCTCTGGGGCGGCACTACAGGGGCTGTTACGAAACCCCTTGGCAGAATCTGGGATAATTGGGGTTTCTAATTGTGCGGCACTCGGTGCGGTGTTGGTGTTTTATTTTGGTTTTACGCAATGGGCCTGGTTTGCATTGCCTTTGGCAGGATTGCTGGGCGCCTTAGTGTCGGTGGTTCTGATTTTTTTATTAGCGGGGCGTTCGAGTTCCACGGTGACTTTGATTTTGGCAGGTATTGCTATTAATACGATTGCCGGCGCACTAATGGCAATGGCACTTAATTTTGCACCTAATCCATACGCCATGCAGGAAATTGTTTTTTGGTTGTTAGGCTCTGTAGCCAACCGAAGCGTGAGCGATGTATTGATTATTGTGCCCTTTATTGTGTTTGGCGGGCTGCTTATTTTGAGTTGCGGGCGATTTTTAAATGCCCTGACGCTGGGTGAGGAGACAGCAAGCTCATTGGGGTTTAATGTGCAAGTATTACGATGGCGCCTAGTCGTTGGTGTAGTGGCTTGTGTGGGTGCGGCAGTTTCTGTTTGTGGCAACATTGGTTTTATTGGGTTGGTTATACCGCATTTGCTCAGACCGTTAGTGCGCCATGACCCGCAGCGATTACTCAGCGTGAGTGCTATGGGAGGTGCCGTATTGCTCTTGTTATCTGATGTTGCTGTTCAGGTATTATCAAGTGGTGGTGAGTTAAAGTTAGGCGTTATAACATCGTTAGTCGGGGGGCCGTTTTTTTTGTATTTAATTTTGAAAAATCGAAACGTATGGGGTTAAGTGCGGTATTGAACGATGAATCGTTACTTTTAACGGGGCAGCAACTGACCTTGAGTATTACTGGGGGAGCGACCTTATTAAATGCGGTGAGTGTGACTGTTAATCAAGGCGAATTGGTTGGCCTGATCGGTCCCAATGGTGCCGGTAAAAGTACATTATTGAAACTTCTTAGCGGTGTTGATTCACCCTCTAAAGGCTGTGTTTCTTTGGCTATTTCGGGTTCTTTAGAACCTATTTCTGCATTATCTGTGCGTGAGCGTGCACAAAAAATGAGCTATTTGGTACAAGGTGCAAAAGCATATTGGCCGATTGAGGTTGAAAAAATGATTGCGCTTGGGCGACTTCCGTTCCAAAAGTGGTGGCAACAATCGAGTGATTACGATCAGGCGAAAGTGGTCAGAGCAATGCAGTTGACGGAGACGCTGATCTATCGTAATCGTATTGTCACTACGTTGTCTGGCGGTGAACAAGCTTTGGTTATGATGGCGCGTGTGCTTGCCGGAGAGCCCGAAGTTATTTTTGCCGATGAACCGGTTGCGACATTAGACCCTTATCACCAGTTGCATGTTATGGAGTTACTTCGAGCGCATGCTAAAGGGGAGAGAGCGGCAGTGGTGGTTTTGCATGATTTGAGTTTAGCGGCGCGGTTTTGTGACCGAATTTATTTGCTGAATGACGGCGGGTTGTTTTGTGAAGGTTCGCCAGAGGTGGTTTTAAGTCAGCATAATATTGCCCGTGTTTATGGCGTCGACAGCCAGATCACGCGGGTTGGTCAAGATCTGTCGGTGAGCCCTGTCGCCCGATTAAACAATCGTTAACAGGGCGGTTAACTGGGTTATTCTGCTTAAGTGGTTAATGTTTGAACAACGGGTGCTTTTAAAGTGCAAGGCCGATTCGTTTAATGGCATTTTCAAGGTTCTCCATGCTGGTGGCTATAGAAATTCTAATATGATTAGAACAGCCAAAGGCAGAACCTGGAACGACCGCAACACCGGCATGAGTAATGAGGTGTTCGGCAAAATCGATATCATTTTCGATGTTTTTTAATCGAGCAATGGCGTTACTGACATCGGGGAAAACATAAAAAGTTCCATCTGTTGCCAGACAGTCAATACCCGGTATTTGGTTGAGTTTTTTAACGACATAATCATGGCGTTTTTTGAATTCAAATAACCGTGTTTGCATGCAGTCTTGATTACCTGAAATGGCCGCTTCAGCAGCTACCTGAGAAATAGAGGTGGGGTTAGAGGTGCTCTGCGACTGGATTTTTTTCATAGCCTGAATGATTTCTTTCGGGCCACCGGCATAACCAATACGCCAACCGGTCATTGAATAAGCCTTAGAAACACCGTTAAGAACGACAGTGCGATTGTATAGTTCAGGGGCTGCGTTAAGAATATTGACAAAACGACCTGTTTCCCACGTTATATGCTCATACATATCATCGGTGGCAATAATAACATTAGGGTAGTCATTCAGCACATCGGCTAAGGCTTTTAACTCAGCTATGGTATAAGTGACGCCCGTGGGGTTGGATGGGCTATTAATGACAAATAAGCGGGTATTGCGGGTGAGTGCTGCGCGTAATTGTTCGGGATTTATTTTGAATTGCTGGTCCTGAGTGGCGGTGATGATCACCGGCTTGCCCTGTGCCAATAAGATCATGTCAGGGTAAGACACCCAATAAGGGCCTAGAATAATGACTTCGTCGCCGGGGTTAAGGAGTGCTTGTGTTAGATTGAAGAAACTTTGTTTACCACCGCAGGAGACTAAAATCTGGTCATCTTCGTAGTGTAAACCGTTATCGGTCTCAAATTTTTTAATGATAGTTTTTTTAAGGCTAGGCGTGCCGTCGACCGGGGTATATTTCGTGAAGCCTTCGGCCAGTGCTTTAATGGCGGCCCTTTTGATATGTTCTGGGGTGTCAAAGTCTGGCTCGCCGGCGCCTAGACTAATAATATCTTTTCCGCTGGCGCGAAGTCGGGCAGCACGGGCAGTAATAGCTAATGTGGGCGATGGTTTAACAGCGTTGACACGATCAGACAGGGTAATATTCATGAAATCTTTAGGATTGCTTAGTTTAAACCAATCAATTATACGCTAAGTCGCCACACTTGCTAAAATCCTAAATTAATAAATATGGATTAAAGATGGGTTTTTAGATGAAAAAGGCGTTTAAAATTCACAGTCGTTTTGAGCCAGCCGGTGATCAGCCGGAAGCGATTGCAGCCTTAATAGCTGGATTGTCAAACGGTGAAGTGCATCAGTCTTTGTTAGGCGTGACCGGTTCGGGTAAAACCTTCACCATTGCCAATGTTATTCAGGAAACGCAACGTGCCACCATGATTCTGGCGCCCAACAAAACGCTGGCAGCGCAGTTATATGGCGAAATGAAGGAGTTTTTCCCGCACAACAGTGTTGAGTACTTTGTTTCTTATTACGATTACTATCAACCGGAAGCGTATGTGCCGGCATCGGATACCTTTATCGATAAAGATGCCTCATTGAATGAGCATATTGAGCAAATGCGTTTGTCGGCAACAAAAGCATTAATAGAGCGGGCCGATACGATTGTAGTTGCTACAGTGTCCGCTATTTATGGCTTAGGCGAGCCGGAATCTTATTTTAAGATGGTTTTGCATTTAGTGCGTGGGGATATGATTAAGCAGCGAGATATCCTTCGGCGATTGACGGATATGCAATACACCCGCAATGATATTGAATTACGTCGGGCAACCTATCGGGTGCGGGGGGATGTGATTGATATTTTTCCAGCAGAATCGGAGCAAGATGCGTTACGGATTGAATTATTTGATGATGAAATTGAGCGTATTTCGTTGTTTGATCCCTTGACCGGAGAGATTATGTCGCGGGTGGCTCGTTATACGGTTTATCCAAGGAATCACTACGTCACGCCGCGGCAAACGCTACTCACAGCAATAGAGAAGATTAAGGAGGAGTTAAAAGTCCGGCTAGAGCAATTACGTTCGCTTAATAAGTTGGTCGAGGCGCAGCGCTTAGAACAACGTACACTTTTTGATATTGAAATGATATTGGAAGTGGGCTATTGCTCTGGCATTGAGAATTATTCACGGTATTTGTCGGGACGGGAAGATGGCGAGTCCCCTCCTACGATGTTTGATTATTTGCCGAAAAATGCCCTGGTGGTGGTTGATGAGAGCCATGTGACGATTCCACAACTAGGGGCGATGTATAAAGGGGATCGGTCGCGCAAGGAAACGTTGGTTGAGTATGGTTTTCGGTTGCCGTCAGCATTAGATAACAGACCGTTAAAGTTTGAAGAGTTTGAATTACGTTCATCACAAAAGATTTATGTTTCAGCAACCCCGGGACCCTATGAGCATGAACACTCCGGTAATGTGGTCGAACAAGTGGTACGGCCAACCGGTTTATTAGATCCGGTTGTTGAGGTGCGGCCGGCCACCACGCAGGTTGATGATGTGTTATCTGAAATAAATAAGCGTGCAGAGAAGGGTGAGCGTGTTTTAGTGACAACCTTGACTAAGCGGATGTCGGAAGATTTAACCGATTATTTGCAGGAGCATGGTGTCAGGGTGCGTTATTTGCACTCGGATGTCGATACCGTTGAACGGGTTGAAATTATTCAAGATTTACGCTTAGGTAAGTTTGATGTTTTAGTCGGAATTAACTTATTACGAGAGGGGTTGGATCTTCCCGAGGTGTCGTTGGTGGCTATTTTAGATGCAGATAAAGAAGGCTTTTTGCGATCGATAACCTCCCTGGTCCAAACTATTGGTCGCGCGGCACGAAATGTTAATGGTCAGGCTATTCTTTATGGTGACAAAATTACCCGTTCGATGCAGCAAGCGATTAATGAGACTGAGCGTCGTCGCGAAAAACAAGAAAGTTACAATACCGCCCATGGCATTAGTCCGCAATCCATTTTTAAATCGGTGACTGATATTTTAGAACTGTCGATACCGGGCTCCGGTACAGTGAACGGTAAAAGAGTGCGTTCGGTTGCCGACGCCCAAGAGGGGGGGAAGATATACACGCCGCAGCAAATGAGTCGCAAAATAAAGAAATTAGAGGACGAAATGTATAATTATGCTAAGAATCTTGAATTTGAAGAGGCAGCGAGAGTTCGGGATCAAATTGAAACGCTAAATAAGGGGTTGTTGATTTGATATTGCGTAGTGAGTGGTTTTTTGCTAGTATTAATGGTTAGATTCGGTATAAGGATTTAGGCGCGTAGCTCAGTTGGTTAGAGCACCACCTTGACATGGTGGGGGTCGGTGGTTCGAATCCACTCGTGCCTACCAGAACTTTTTGAAAGCATCGCTAAGCGGTGCTTTTTTTATTAAAGATTTAAGAGAGTGTTTTAAGCAATATGCCCGTTATAACTTTGCCCGATGGTTCGAAGCGTCCTTTTGATGGGGTTGTTACCGTTATGGAGGTCGCTCAGTCGATTGGAAGTGGCTTGGCTAAGGCAACATTAGCCGGGAAAATCGATGGTGCTCTCGTTGATGCGTCAACAGTTATAGAACAAGATGCAACCTTGCAGCTTATTACCGCTAAAGATGACGAAGGTGTTGAGGTTATCCGCCATTCGACAGCGCATTTGCTGGCACAGGCGGTTAAACAGTTATTTCCCAGCGTACAGGTGACAATTGGACCGGTCATTGAGAATGGTTTTTTTTATGACTTCTCTTTTGAACGCCCCTTTACTCCTGAAGACTTGCTGAAAATAGAAAAAAAGATGGCGGAACTGGTCGCTAAAAACCACCCCGTTACGCGGGATGTTAAGTCGCGCGATGAGGCGGTGACTTTTTTTCGTAGTATTGCAGAGGACTATAAGGCTGAAATCATTGAAAGTATTCCGGCTAATGAGGATTTATCGCTTTATACGCAGGGTGACTTCACCGATTTATGCCGTGGGCCTCATGTTCCAAGTACCGGTAAATTAAAGGCTTTTAAGTTAATGAAGATTGCCGGGGCCTATTGGCGGGGTAATTCAGACAATGAAATGCTGCAACGGATATACGGTACAGCGTGGTCAGATAAGAAAGCGCTGAAAGATTATTTGCATAGGTTACAGGAAGCGGAAAAACGAGATCATCGCCGCTTAGGAAAACAATTAGATTTATTTCATTCCCAAGAGGAAGCACCGGGTATGGTGTTTTGGCATGAGAATGGCTGGACTATCTATCAGGAGATAGAACAATATATCCGTGAAAAGTTACGTCTCCATGGCTATGGCGAAGTGAAAACACCGCAAGTTGTGGATCGTTCACTTTGGGAGAAGTCAGGTCATTGGGATAAGTTTGGTGACATGATTTTTACCACGCATTCGGAAAATCGTGATTATGCGGTTAAACCGATGAATTGCCCGTGTCATGTTCAGATTTATAATCAGGGGCTAAAAAGCTATCGCGATTTACCGATCAGAATGGCTGAATTTGGTTCGTGTCACCGCAATGAACCTTCTGGAACCTTGCATGGTTTAATGCGGGTTAGAAATTTTGTTCAGGATGATGCGCATATTTTTTGTACTGAAGATCAGATTCAGGCCGAGGTTTCTGAGTTCATTGATTTGTTATTTGCGGTTTACAAAGATTTTGGCTTTGACGATGTTTTGGTTAAATTGTCGACCCGACCGGAAAATCGGGTAGGTGATGATGCGGTGTGGGACAAGGCCGAGCAAGCGTTAGAATTAGCACTGAACACTAAACAACTGGATTGGGAATTGCAACCCGGAGAGGGTGCCTTTTATGGTCCTAAAATTGAGTTTTCGTTAAAAGATTGTATTGGTCGTGTTTGGCAATGCGGGACGATTCAGGTTGATTTTTCAATGCCTGGGCGTCTAGGGGCTACTTATGTCGCAGAAGACGGCAGTAAGCAAGTGCCGGTTATGTTGCACCGCGCGATCTTAGGTTCTTTAGAACGATTTATTGGTATTTTGATCGAACAACACGCTGGAACGCTGCCGATTTGGTTGGCACCGGTGCAAGTGGTTGTCCTTAATATTGCCGGTCGACATGATGAATTTGCCCAAGAAGTTGGGCAAGCTCTGAAAAAACAAGGTGTTAGGGTTAAAATTGACTTGAGAAATGAGAAGATAGGCTTTAAAATTCGCGAGCACTCAATGCAGAGAGTTCCCTATCTTTTAATTATAGGTGATAAAGAGTTAGAGAATCAGCAAGTAACGGTAAGGACCCAGAGTGGAGAAGATCTGGGTAGTTTTACCGTCAATGAATTTGTTGACAGGGTTCAACAAGCAATTGTATTTAAAAAGTAAGAATATAGGGGGATATAGGTATCGCTGCAAAAAAGACTGAACGGCTGAATAATGAAATTACGGCGCGTCGTATTAGATTAATAGGGGCAGATGGCGAACAAGCGGGTGTTGTGAGTTTGACAGAAGGCAAGGAACTCGCGGCAATAGCAGGCCTAGATTTAGTTGAGATTTCTCCCAATGCAGATCCTCCGGTATGTCGGATTATGGATTTTGGTAAGTTCCAGTTTGAACTTAACAAAAAACAGCAAGCGGCAAAGAAGAAACAAAAACAGATTCAGGTAAAGGAAATTAAATTTAGACCGGGAACTGAAGAAGGTGATTATCAGGTTAAACTCAAAAGTTTGACTAAATTCTTGGGTGAAGGCAATAAAACTAAAATTACCGTACGTTTTAGGGGTCGAGAAATGGCACATCGTGAAATTGGCATGACGTTGCTCAAGCGATTAGAGAAAGATTTGTCAACGTTGGCCGAAGTTGAACAGTTTCCTAAAATGGAAGGTCGGCAAATGGTCATGGTGATGTCGGCTTTGAAAAAGAAATAGCAGTAAGACCCGCTCTTGGCGGGTGTTAGCGCCATAAATTATGGTTAACGCCATAGTCTATCGACAGAGGACTTGTCGGTATTAATCACTTCAGGTGATTAGAACTCCAGTCGGGCCATGCATTTTGCCTACCTGGAGATAAGTTACAGGGATTAATTAATTTAAACTTTAAAAGTTGGAGTAAAAACAAATGCCAAAAATAAAAACGAACCGAGGAGCGGCAAAGCGTTTTAAACGTACGGCCTCTGGTGGTTTCAAATGTGGTCAATCACATCGACGTCATATCCTGACTAAAAAGAGTACGAAGCGGAAAAGACAGTTGCGTAAAGCAGCAACCCTTCATGCATCAGATGTGCGCAGTGCAGCGCGCATGATGCCTTACAGTTGATTTTTAGGATACAGGATTAGGTTATGGCAAGAGTAAAAAGAGGTGTCACGGCGAGAGCACGGCACAAAAAGATATTAAAACAGGCGAAAGGTTATTACGGTGCGCGGAGTCGGGTTTATCGCGTTGCTAAACAGGCGGTTATTAAAGCCGGTCAATATGCATACCGAGATCGTAAACAGCGTAAACGTCAATTCAGAGCGCTTTGGATCGTTCGTATTAATGCGGCCGCACGCGAATGTGGGTTGTCTTACAGTCGTTTTATGAATGGTTTAAGTAAGGCCAATGTTGCAATCGATCGTAAAGTATTAGCGGATATCGCAGTACATGATAGCGAGACGTTTGCTGAACTAGCAAAGCTAGCGCAGGAAAACTTATAGCAATACACTAAAAACACCTGTTTTTAATTTTAAGGACGGGTGTTTTTAATTTTCAAAAAAGGCTATTTCCTTACCATACAATTTATTGGGGAGCAGGGTGTGTCAGTGACCCGAGAACAAGTTTTAACCGAGGCTTTAGTCTTGGTTTCAGACGCTCAAGATCTTAATGAACTGGATCAGATTAGGGTTCGGTATTTAGGTAAAAAAGGTGAATTTACTCAGCAGATGAAGGCATTGGGTAAGTTGGACGCTGAGCAGCGTCCCATCGTTGGGCAGGCGATTAATCATTCAAAAGAACAATTTCAAACTGCTTTAGAGTCGCGCAAAAGCGTTCTGCAATCTGAGCGGTTAGCGGAGCGACTCAATCAGGAGAAAATTGATGTGAGTTTGCCTGGGCGTTGTCAATCAGTTGGCGGCATTCATCCGGTCACTATTACCTTAAGAAGAATAACGGAGATTTTTAAGGGTGTGGGT
>MPSY01000027.1 GCA_001901525.1 Methylococcales bacterium OPU3_GD_OMZ
ACAGTGTACCGCCTCAAGCACACCGGAAAAACCCACATTGCGATGACCGGGCATTAAATAATGCGTTAAAAGGCCCACGATAAGGCCGCCAATAAGCAAAGGGACTATAATTGTAAGATAATCGGCTGAGCCTTGATCAGACAGGTCATAGAGACTGGTTGAATGAAACTGTGTTTCGGTAAATTTAAATAATTCAATAAACCCCAGGGATCCAAATCCAGCCAAAATACTAATGAGAATGGCGGTTAATAAAATAATCGGTAATGATTTTTTTACTTGTGTTTCCATAACAGCTCCTTGAATCCCACAGATATTTTAATGAACAATAGCAATCCCTAACTCTTTATATCGTCCAAGCACTTGAAATGTTAAGTATTTTTTAGTCTCGCTGATAAATAAAAATATTAAAAACCAAACTATATATGCGCATAATACATATTATGTTAAATAGTCAGTGTTTTATTAATTACGCCTTCATCGCTGTTAATAAGGCACTGACAGCATTTCTATCTTGAACAACGGGAGTAGTGAAACCACAAGTCACCATCTGTCTTATCGCTGCAGACTCTCGCATACAATGATTTTGGGACTCATCACTAAACAAATGAACAATCCAGTGTTCCAGTAAATCAATACGCTTAAGTGCTGTCAGCACTTTAAAATACTGACTCACTTCTTGTTGAATTAAAGCCGTATGCGCAGAAATATCATCAAGGCCATAACGGTCACCATTAATAAACAAACCGCCCGGTATTAACACCCGATAACATTGTTCAAGAACTTCGTTACGATAATCGTTTAAAAAGTTATGCAAGGTATAAGCACTGGCAATGATATCCACACTGTTATCGGGAAGCGTTGATAACGCACTGAGCGCATCCTCTTCGAGGAACGAAAGCCGCTCTGATTTAACATAATCTGCAAGGGACTTTTTGGCTTGATTGAGCATGGTGGGCTCATTATCAATGGCGGTAATCAAAATATCCGAACGTGCTGACAATAGCGACAACGTTGTTATTCCAGTTCCACAACCCAGTTCAATCACAGTTAACGGTGCTGTGCCACTGCGAGTAGTAGCCGAAGTATAGCCCTTAATCGTTGAGCCCACTAAATGGCTCATTTCAATAGCGGTCGGACAAATATGTTTCAGTAAGTCATAGTCCTCACCTAGCACACCTGAAAAATCGGTATTAAATAGATATGATTTATCCATTATTAAGATGCGCCTGGGCTGATTCGAGTTTAAATTGCAATTAACGGTGTTTTTTTTGTGATCGTTTTAGTTCAAACAGCGCTAATTGTTCAGGGGTCGCTTCTTGCTGATGTTTTTCTTTCCATTCACGGTAAGGCATTCCGTAAACAAATTCCCGGGCCTGATCATAATCAAGGGTTATATTTTTCTCTTCTGCGGCGGCTAAATACCATTTAGCTAAACAATTTCGACAGAAATCAGCCAGATTCATCAATTCAATATTTTGAACGTCCGGATGAGTTTGCAAATGATGTAATAACCTTTTTAATACAGCTGCTTCTAATTCTACTTGTTGATCTGGATCAGACATAACGATAAAACTCCCCGATTTAATTACACCATTTTATCAGATGAGATGGATAAGCATATACAATGTAGCGCGTTATAATTACAATAGCCATTTTATTGAAAAAAACCAGTTGGCCTTTCTGTAAAAGACCTGAAACGTCTAAGATACACTTCCCTAAACAAATGACTTGAATTTGTTTAAATTAACCCCATTAATCTAAACGTATGTCACTTTCTATTTTGAGCAATTATGAAACTGTTATTTGATTTTTTCCCGATCATTTTATTTTTTGGTGCTTTTAAGCTCTATGGTATCTATATGGCCACCGCCGTCGCTATTGGCGCCACCATTCTTCAGGTCACTTTTACCTGGATTCGTTACCGTAAAGTTGAAATGATGCACTGGATCACCTTAATCCTAATTGTCGTCATGGGCGGTTTAACGCTTTATTTACAAGATGAACAATTTATTAAGCTTAAACCTTCGATCATCAACTGGCTATTTGGTATTGCTTTCTTAGGTAGCCAATTTTGGGGTAAGCGCCCTTTTGTTGAACGGATGATGGCCAGTAATATCGAACTCCCTCAACCGGTGTGGAAACGGCTAAATCTCGCATGGAGTTTTTATTTTATTGTTCTGGGTTTTGTTAATTTATATGTTATCAACAATTTTGATACCGATACGTGGGTGAATTTCAAGCTCTTCGGAATGCTGGGACTGACCTTTATTTTCATTATTATTCAGGCACTCTATTTATCTAAATATATGCCAAAAGACGAAAAAGAGAGCTAATTATGTTATATGCCATTATTAGTCAAGATATTGAAAACAGTTTAGAGAAAAGGCTTAATGCCCGCCCTGCCCATTTGGCTCGCTTAGAACAATTACAAGATCTAGGACACCTTATTTTAGCCGGCCCGCACCCTGCCATTGATTCTGAGGCACCCGGTGAATCTGGCTTTACCGGGAGTTTAGTCGTTGCAGAATTTAGCAATCTGGCTAGTGCTAAGCAATGGGCTGATTCAGACCCTTATATCGCTGCAGGCGTTTATGAAAAAGTTATTGTTAAACCATTTAAAAAGGTATTTCCACAATGAGTGTTGAAGAAATAAAATCAAGAATTACTGATGCATTAAACCCGGCTGAATTAGAAGTCATTGATAATTCAAGTGCCCATGCAGGCCATGCCGGAATGCAATCCGGTGGTGGTCATTATCACGTGATTGTCGTCGCCGAAGTCTTTGCTGAAAAGTCACTCGTTCAACGCCACCAATTAGTTTATCAGGCCTTAGGTAACATGATGAAACAAGAAATTCATGCCCTAGGATTAGATGCATCAACACCCCAAGAAAAAAAATAAGGATAAAAAACAATGAAATATTTTTTACTCATTTTGCTATCAGCATGTTTACTCACGGCTTGTGATAATCTTAAAAAACCAGTTGAAAATGACCCCGCCATTGATATAAGCGATGCCGTTGCTATTGTTAATGGTGCCTATATCAGTAAAGAATCCCTGGCCAAGTTAAAGCAAGAAATACAACAACGCTCGCCGGGTATGAAGTTTGCACAAAAAGATTTAATTGAAGAATTAATTCAGCGCAAGCTCTTACTCAGTGAATCAAAAAAATTCAACTTAGCGGATAATCCTGAGGTTGCTAAGAAAATTCGCGAATTAACCAACACAGTCCTTTCACAATCGACACTGCACCACTTCTTACAAACACATGAAATTACAGATGAGGAATTAAAAGCAGAATATGACAAACAAGTCACCAACGGTGGCGGCGAAGAATTCAAGGCTCGCCATATCTTGGTTAAAACTGAGGACGAAGCTAAAGAAATAATCGCCCGACTTGACCAAGGTGGTGATTTTGTAACTCTTGCTAAGGAAAAGTCAACCGGACCTTCTGCTGTCAATGGCGGTGATTTAGGTTGGTTCTCTCCACAGCAAATGGTCCCTCCTTTTACCGAAGCAGTTATTGCCTTAGCTAATGGAAAATACAGTCAGCAGGCCGTAAAAACTGATTTTGGTTGGCACATTGTTTTACGTGAAGATTCAAGAGCTAAACAACCCCCTGCTTTTGAAGCCATTAAAAAACAGCTTTTACCATCATTACAACGTCAAAAAGTTCAAGAATATTTATCGGATTTACGTGATGCGGCTGAAGTTGATTTTCTAGTAAGTGAGCAATCAGCCGATGATGCTGAAAATAATGAACCGTTAAAAGTCTTATCCATTGAGGATAAAAAAGCTGAAGAAACAGCGGCTACTGAAACAGAAACTACAAAATAACGCTGCTGTAAATCATCGTTCAAGGTAAGAGGAACAGCGCGTTTTAGGTTTTTTTAATTGCCGGCAAAGCGTGCTGTTCCGTTCTTTAAGGAGAACATGCACTTATTAAGCCTGATTCTTATTAAGGATGTTGCTTAGACCATTCCAATGCTAATCCATCAGCCCGACGAATTTCTGAGGGCTCCATTCTTTCTGAAACGGCATCCCGGTAATACAAGGCCTCTTGATTGCCGCTGGTCGCTGCAATATCAAAAAGCATGAGTGCCATCACATAATCTTGGGGAACCCCTTTTCCTTGAAAATACATTAACCCTAAAGTAAAAGGGTCTTCTGCAAGATCCTCACTCTCTGTGGCTCCGTTGACCGGCTGTTTAGTGCGGTTCTCTTTTGCATCGTAGAGCATCACACGCTGTTGCGCTTCTTGTATTTGACTCATAGTCATTCTTTCAGTTACTGCCAATTTATAATCGGACGCATCTTCTTCGCCATTTCTTTCTGCAAGCGTCAGTAACATATGTGCACTGATATAGTCTTGTTGCACGCCTTGACCATGAAAATAGTTTAACGCTAAATTGAATTGATCTTTAGCCTCTGCTTCCAAATCTAGTGTAGGCGGCACCATTAAGGGGACTGTACTGATTTTAGCTTGCTCATTAAAATCAGTTGAATGCTTATCATGCTCAAGGCGACTAGCGACGTTGGAATTAACCCTTTTTTTAGAATTTAAATCTGTTTTAATACTTTCCGGGCTAATATTCTGGTTCGGTTCAAAATCAATTTCTTCTTTTGTAAGACTTAAAAGCGTTTGGGCGCTGGTTACACCTGCTTCATTCTCGACACTCATTTCTGCCACGGGTGCGGATGGGGGTGGCTTAACAGTTATTGGTATTCCCGCTTCAGACATCAGCATCGTACACCAATGATAAGTCTCAGAACTCAAACCAGATTTTTTGTTTTGTTCAAAATCTCCTATGATATCGTTACACCAGTCATAAGTCTTGGCGTTATATTTAACCGCATCCTTAGAGCACGAAATAAGAAGCAACATTAGCAAAAAACCAATAATTCTCATATTTAAATAACCTAAATAAAGTCATCTTTGATTATGCGTTGATAATACAATACAATCAAGCAGCAGCTAGTGCTGAATGATCTAATCAATCGCGCAAAAGAACCATTCCTATTCGAAACGATTCAAACAATTGTTACGTAATTTTGATGATATGTTGCAAGATAAATTGTAAATTTCGCTGCCCTCGAAATTCATTCGTATCGAGCTTATATACCGCCTTTATTTGACGTACACCCAACCAAGACTCAGGTTTGTCGACAAAGAAATAAATAGCATCTATGAGCTTCCCACCTAAAGGGAGGCGTAAAACTAACTTTAAATGCCTCTCCCCGACTATTCGTATCTGTAAAACATCAAAAATACCGTCAAAAAAAGGTTCTGGGTGTTTTTGACCCCAAGGACCTGCTGCCGCAATTAATTCGGTGAAATTGAGCGTCAAATAATCTTCAGTTAATTGACCATCGGTATAAATTTCCGGCGTTAAATCAAAGTCAGCTATAAATTGTTGCGTTCGCTGAATAAAAGCCTTCGTAAAGAGATCAAAATCGCAGGCTTTTATCGTGAGCCCTGCAGCCATAGCATGGCCGCCAAATTTTGATAATAACTGTGGATTTTCAGTGGCAATGTCATTTAAAACATCTCGTATATGTATTTCCGAAATCGAGCGTGCTGATCCTTTCAGATAGCCATGATCAGCTTTCGCAAAGGCAATCACCGGCCTATTGAGCTTATCTTTTATTCTAGAAGCCAAAATTCCAATAACGCCTTGGTGCCACTGTTGATCGTATAAACAAACAGCAGATTGTGTCGCGTTTGCTTCAACGTCGGATAGCGTCGCTAGAATTGACAGCGCACTGGATTTCATCTGTGCTTCTATTTCTTTACGTTCTTTATTTAGATGATCTAATTGCTGCGCCATTTGTTTACTTTCAATGGGGTCAGATGACAATAAACACTCTATGCCCAGTGCCATATCATCAAGCCGCCCTGCCGCATTGAGGCGAGGACCAATTGCAAACCCTAAGTCAGTTGCTGACAATGTTTTTGGGTTACGTCCTGAAATTTCAATCAGACTGTTAATCCCAACACAACAATGGCCCGATTTAATACGCGATAACCCTTGGAACACTAAAATGCGATTAACATAATCTAATGGAACAACATCAGCAATGGTCCCCAAAGCCACTAAATCGAGTAACTGTGCCAAATTAGGCTCTATCATATGGTGTTCAGAAAACCAATGAATGGCCCGTAATTGTGCCCTCAGTGCTAATAACACATAGAAAATAACACCCACACCGGCTAAGGACTTACTGGGGAAGGCGTCACCCTCTACATTTGGATTAACAATCGCCTGTGCCGGCGGTAACGTCATACCCGGTAAATGATGATCGGTAATAAGAACTTGGATGCCGGCTTTTCTTGCCGCCTCAACACCTTCAAAACTGGAAATACCGTTATCAACGGTAATGATAATATCCGGTTCAGACTGGGCCGCCAAGGCAACAATCTCAGGGGTTAAGCCATAACCGTATTCGAATCGATTGGGTACAACATAGCTGACCTGTTGAGCACCCAATAAACGCAGCCCTTTGATTGCGACAGCGCAACTGGTGGCACCATCCGCATCAAAATCAGCGAGAATAAGGATTTTCTTATTCGCTTTAAGAGCCGCGAGTAACGCTGCAACCATCGTCTCCATGCCCGACAGTAGCGAGGGAGAAGGCAATTGTTTTAGAGAATAATCCAGCGCTTTTTCTGTGTAGATACCGCGGGAGAGATAAATCCGTTTTAACACCGGATCGAGATCACCCAGTTGATCCCGTTGACGCTCAACTGAACGTTGAACGACCTTTTTCAACATGAAGTTAAGCCGTTAGGAATTCTAGTCGGCAACGGCTTAAACACTAAAAAGTAAAACCGTTATACTTTTATAAACTATCAAGAATAGCTGTTTTTACAGCACCCAGTTCAGCATCAACCGTGGTGGGTTTTATTGTCGATTGTGCAATAGCGGTATCAGGGTCTTTTAAACCATTACCGGTCAGGGTACAGACAATTTTACTGCCTTCCGGGATTTTTCCAGAAGTAATATCTTTTAAGGCACCTGCCAAAGACGTTGCAGAGGCCGGTTCGCAGAAAATACCTTCATAAGCAGAAAGCATTTTTTGAGCTTCGAGGATCTTTACATCTTCAAAACAATCAAACCAACCCCCGGATTGTTCTTTTGCAGCCCATGCAGAATCCCATGATTGTGGGTGGCCAATACGAATTGCTGTTGCAACTGTTTCAGGTTCATCAACCATATAACCTAAGGTAAAAGGCGTTGCACCTGCGGCCTGGTAACCACACATAATAGGTCGTTTATTAACAACGGCTTTAAGTGCTCCCTGATCGGTTGAATATTCCTGATACCCTTTCCAATAAGCCGTTATATTGCCGGCATTACCAACCGGTAAGCAATGATAATCTGGTGCAGTGCCTAATTCATCGATAATTTCAAAAGCCGCCGTTTTTTGCCCCTCAATTCGGTAAGGGTTAATGGAGTTTACAATCGTAACGGGTGCATGATCGACGATCTCTTTGACTAAACGCATACCGTCATCAAAATTGCCTTTAATTTGAATGATTTTAGCACCATACATTAAGGTTTGTGCTAGTTTTCCTAGGGCAATTTTGCCTTCTGGAATTAACACAAAGGCCTTAATTCCAGCACGTACCGCATAGGCCGCTGCCGAAGCTGAGGTATTACCGGTAGAGGCACAAATAATGGCTTCGCTGCCTTCTGAAACGGCTTGGGTCACCGCCGTTGTCATACCGCGATCTTTAAAAGAACCGGTTGGATTTAGCCCTTCAAATTTTGCATAAATTTCAACCTCTTTACCGATCAGCCGAGGAATATTTTGCAATTGAATAAGCGGTGTATTTCCTTCACCAATGCTAATAATACGCGTATCATCACCAAACGGTAATCGTTCTTGATATCGTTCAATGAGGCCTGTATAACGTGGTCTGAATGCCATAGGTTTATCCCAGTGTTTCTAAACGAATACGATTAACGTTACCGATAACCGTATCAAGATTCTCTATTTCTGCAATAGAGTGGTCAAGTTTGCTCTCAAGTGCTTTCGACGTAATAATGATCACATCAACTGCAGTCCCTGCTTTACGGGGTTCTTTTTGAATCAGCGCTTCAATATTAATACCTTGTGATGACAAAATATTGGTTACGTCTGCTAAAACACCCAAGTTATCAGCAACAGTTATCCGTAAATAATAAGGCACAACGATCGAATCAATAGCCAAAATAGGCTCTTGTGACAATGATGATGACTGAAAAGATAAGTGTGGTATTAAATGTTGTGGTTCACAATTAATATTTCTTACTACATCAATTAAATCAGCGACTACGGCCGATGCCGTGGGTTCAGCACCTGCCCCAGGGCCATAATAAAGACTCGGTCCTACCGCATCCCCTTGAACGACAACCGCATTCAAAACCCCATCAACATTAGCGAGTAATCGTTTCTCAGGAATTAACGCCGGATGAACGCGCAGTTCAATGCCGGCAGGGGTTTTACGCGCAATGCCTAAATGTTTAATCCGATACCCTAATTCTTCAGCGTATTGTACATCTTCTTGGGAAATCTCAGTAATCCCTTCATGATAAAGCCGCTCAAATTGCAAAGGAATTCCAAAAGCGATTGAGGCTAAAATGGTTAACTTATGGCCGGCATCAATACCTTCAATATCAAAGGTTGGATCGGCTTCAGCGTAACCCAGTGCTTGGGCTTCCGCCAAAACATCTGCAAAATCACGGCCCTTGTCACGCATCTCCGTTAAAATAAAATTACCGGTGCCATTAATAATACCCGCCAACCATTCAATTTTATTCGCACTCAAGCCTTCTCTAATGGCCTTGATGATGGGGATGCCACCGGCAACAGCGGCTTCAAACAGCACCATAACCCCTTTTTCCTGCGCTAAGGCAAAAATCTCAGTACCGTGTAAGGCAATCAATGCTTTATTAGCCGTCACCACATGTTTACCATTATTAATCGCGGCAATCACCAAATCTTTAGCCAGGGTATCTCCCCCTATCAGCTCAACAACAACATCAATTTCATCATTATTAACAATGGCAAAAGAGTCTGTCGTTAATTCAATCGCTGAGATATCACAGATTCGCTCACGAGAAAGGTCTTTAGCCGAGGCATGGGTAACTTTAATAGCGCAACCAACACGCCGGGTTATCTCCTCAGCATTACGGGTTAGAACATTAACGGTACCGCCGCCAACAGTTCCCAAACCTAACAAGCCTACTCTTACAGAATCCAAATCAAGCTCCACTTAAATTAACACTTTTAACCAAAAGTGTACGTTAAAAAACATACCATTATACCTTGTTGTGACCTTTGAGCATATCACGAATACCGCGCATAGCTTGGCGAGTCCGGTGTTCATTTTCGATCAGGCTAAAACGAACAAACTGATCACCGTATTGACCGAAACCAATCCCTGGCGAAACGGCCACTTTGCTTTCGATAAGTAATTTTTTAGAAAATTCAAGCGAACCCATGGCCTTAAATTTCTCCGGGATAGGTGCCCAGACAAACATCGTTGCCTTGGGTTTTTCAACTTTCCAACCAATAGCATTCAGACCATCACATAAAACATCACGTCGTTTACGATACATCTCACAAATCTCAGCGACACAATCCTGCGGCCCTTCCAAAGCGGTAATCGCGGCGACTTGTATCGGGGTAAACATGCCATAATCAAGATAAGATTTAATCCGTGTTAACGCCGCCACAAGTTCTGGATTACCACACATAAAACCAACACGCCAGCCCGGCATATTATAGCTTTTAGACAATGAGAAAAACTCAACGGCAATCTCTTTAGCACCCGGCACTTGCAGAATTGACGGTGCTTTATAACCATCAAAAACAATATCGGCATAGGCCAGATCATGAACAACCCAAATTTTATATTCTTGTGCAATAGCAATAACTTTCTCAAAAAACTCCAAATCAACACATTGTGTGGTTGGATTTCCGGGAAAGTTCAAAATCAACATTTTAGGACGGGGCCAGGAGTCGATAATGGCATTTTCCAACTCTTGAAAAAAATCAACACCCGCCTCCATACGAATGTGACGTAAATCAGCACCCGCAATAACAACACCGTAAGGGTGAATAGGATAAGCCGGATTAGGAACCATTACCACATCACCCGGGCCTAACGTAGCTAACGCCAAATGGGCCAATCCTTCTTTTGAACCAATCGTAACAATGGCTTCCGTTTCAGGATCCAGATTGACGTCATAACGGTTTTTATACCAGTGACAAATCGCTTTTCGTAACCGCGGAATACCTTTTGATATTGAGTAGCGATGAGTATCATTGCGATGCGTCGCCTCAACCAGTTTGTCAACTATATGTTTCGGCGTGGGTTGGTCTGGATTTCCCATTCCAAAATCAATAATATCTTCCCCGGCTGCACGGGCTTTTGCTTTTAATTCATTAACAATGTTAAAAACATAAGGGGGTAAGCGGTTAATCCGTTGAAATTCATCCATCGAGCAATTCACATTTTTCTATTAAAATTTCACTATTTTGGCATGAATTTAAAATTCATAAAAATAAAATTATATTTTTTCTCCAAATAACACCGTTTTAAAGCCTTATTTAAGCGAATACATAACCTTTTATCTCAGAGCGTGTTATTTTTAAACATTGATCTTCGCTGAGGTTCAGTTATTACTGTCGAGCGAAATGAAGTCCTTTTTAAAGAGATAAATAAATGATTATTCGCCTATTCCTGTTAATTTTTTTAGGGTTATCATGCTCAGTCCAAGCACAGCCTAAACTGGCCGTTCTTGATTTTGAACTCAAAGATATGACTCTGGCACCGGGTATAAAAACAGAAGTTGAGCGTACCGCAGCGATTAAACCCATGCTGGAAACGCAATTACAACAGGCGGGGTTTAACATTATCCCTGTCAGTAAAGAGCGACAACAATTTATGGATAGCGGTGTTGGCTACCTATTTAATCACCACGATGTGGCCGCCCAATTAGCACGGGCGAATAACGCAGATTTTATTTTAGTCGGGCGATTACACAAACCCAGTTTCTTATTTTCTTATCTTATTGTACAACTCGTTGAGGCAAAATCCGGAAAACTCAGCGAACGCTGGGTTGTTGAAGTTAAAGGCCCTCAAAAAAAACTAACCTCTAAGGGTGTAGAAAGCCTAGTCGTTAAAATTAATGCCTTTTTTAATGACTACAACGCCCCAGAAAATAAAGTATTTAACACAAATTAAGAAAATTCTCTCAAAGCGCTGATTTTGTCATATTTGTTCTCCTAAAATACGTACAGCCTTAAAGAACTCAGGCTTTAGATTAACACTCCTCCAGGATTCAATTTAAAGAACAAGGATGTTATTAAGAAAGGGCCTCGCTGACCGTTGTTGGCCGGGGCCTTTTTTTAAAATTCTGCCCGCACTCCAAATTCAAACCCCCGCCCTTGCTGCGGGGCTATATTTCTCAAATACGATACTGATTGACGAATGGTCTGATTAAGAAGATTTTTAGCATTAGCGTAAAAAACTAACCGTGACTGTGCATCCTCTACGAGAGTCATAGTCGTCCCTGAATTAAGTAGCCAATAACCATCCGTTTGAGGTTCATGATTTCCCGGTCGCTCTTGGCGTTCGGCTCGAGTCAATCGTATATTGGCCATTAAATCCGGATGATGCCATGTTAATTGAAAACCATAACGCAGTGGCGGCAAGCGTGGAATATCACCGTGATCATAAAATTGCCCCCGGACATAGTCACTGAAAAACTCAGCATCCACGTGATGCACACCCACTTCAAGTAAAGGCATCATTAATTGCAATTCATACCCTTGAAATTGGGCATCATGTTGTTCGACGTTATAAACCTTATGGCAAGATCCACTTCCACAGCCCTGACTAATCGCTTCAGAAACAAGATCATAATATTGATTGGAATGAATATGGGCCACATAATCTAAAATCCAATTATGATAGAGATTAAGATCTGCTTTAAAGCCATCCGTTTCAAAATGTAAACCCAGTTCAATATTCCGTGAGGTTTCTTCCGTTAACACACGACTGCCAATATCGTAGCTTTGCGTTGCCGGGTGTGAGCCTTTTATAAATAGCTCTTGAATATCCGGTGCCCGTTGAGAATGTGAAAAAGACAGACTGAGTGACAAAGGCTCCGCCAGATCCCAAAGACCCGAGACCGATCCACTAACCGGCGTATGATGCGTAGTGACTTGATTGTCAGGATTAATCGATTGATGTTCAACGCGCAAGCCAAATTCATAAGTCCCGAAGGAACTGTGTAAATCTTGAACCGTAAAAAAACCGATTGAATCAATTGTTGATTTTGGCACAATGGCTTCCTCTCCCAGTGCCGAAAATTCACTGTTTCGCGTTTGTAATCCTAAAACGCCATGATCAAATAGCCACCAAGCCGATTGAGCAATTTCCAGGCGCCCTTCAAAACCTTCATGATTATAGGTCGTGCCGGGATCATTGTTTTCAAGTTCGACATGTTGATAGTCATTGTAAGCTAAACGCATAAGAATATTTTCTATCCCTGTCACAGGCTCAGATAATTCAGCTTTTAAATCATAGCGAGATTGTTTGGAATCAATTCGAACGGATTCACCCGCATCTTCTGGGGGCACACCATAATTATTAGTTTGATGATTAATTGAAAAACCAAGGTATCCTGAGTCACCGTTAATCGAAAATCCTGCTGAACCTAATTGCTTTCTCATTTGAGTATTAGCAAGGCGGTTTTGGGAATTATAAGCCTCCCCTGCTTGACTAGGGTCAATCGCATAATCAGGAATTTGCAGGGCAATATTTTCGTTAAAAACACCATCAAGATGAACAGCTAAAAATGAATGATTTGCATCAACTTTAAAAGCGGTAGTTTTACCTTCATTAACCGTGTTATATCGTTGCTCTACTGCACCCGAAACCGTACTATCCATATCAAGGACTGGGATTCTATTATCAATAATATTGACAACCCCCCCAATAGCGCTACTCCCGTAGAGTAAAGAGGAAGGGCCTCTTAAAATCTCAATCCGCTGCGCAAAAAAAGCATCGGTACTATTGGCATGGTCTGGGCTTAAAGCAGAAACGTCAAGACTGCCTAAGCCATTTTGCATAACACTGACGCGTGAACCACTCTGTCCGCGGATTACCGGTTGTCCCACACCCGGGCCAAACGATTGATTAGTAATCCCGGGTTCATTGGCAAGCGTTTCGCCTAAGGTTGCTGCGATTTTTTGTCTCAGGTTATCGCCCGTTAAAATGGATACTGGTAAAGCGGTATTGGTAACCGATTGTCCAAGCGGTGCACTAATAATGAGTTTATCCAGCGCTTCTAAATGCTCGCTATGACCCGCCACATGGGTATGTTGTTCTGCGGCTAAGAGCCAAGACCCCGACATCATCAATATGATAGTGGCTAAAAAAAGAAAACGCGTCACGGTATGTAGGATCATAAAAAGGTAGCTCTTAAAAAAACAAAATGTTATTGCCCTTATCGGCACACTTCAATAATAAAACTCACAGAGCCTACGGTCAGTAGTGCGCTCACTTACCTGTAAAAATTTACAGAATCAAGCACGACATTTTATATTAATTTGCTAATAATTCAAGCCAATCCGCTTTACTAATTTTACCGCTAATGCCGCGCCGTTTATGATCAGCATCAAAAAAATATAACCGTGGAATTTCACCGTACCAGTTCGAGTCAATCTCATAGCGTAAACGCTGTGCATTAGATTCTGCAAAAACCCATGATTCAAGATCGGAAAGCCCTTTATCTTGTAGTGTTGCCAGAACTGCGGGAGCTTCCGCGCTATCATCAATGGATACCATCACGATGGGTAAACTGGGCTGTTCTAGGTGAATTTCTTTAATGGTCGCCATTTCTTTCAAACACGATGCACAAGTTATCGACCAAAAAACAACAACCAAAGGTTTTGTATCATGTTTTGCCACTAATTCTTGATAGCTCCCGAGGCGTAAGCTTTTCGGTTCGTTGGCATCATTGGCAGAAACCACCACGGTAAAAAATAATAATAAGGTCGTGCTTAAAAATTTAAAAATAGGCATTGAAGTAGTTTTAGTCATTGTTAATAGCCAGTAGTTGTAAGCCTTTTCCTTCGGAAGACCAAATAAGATAGGCGTTATCGTTTTGTTGAATAAGTTGCGGATGTGCGGTACGACCAGGAGCACTCAACACCTGTTTTCTGTGTGACCAACTGGCACCGCGATCATGAGAGTGTTGAACCACAAGATGCGTTTGTTCCCCATCGAATTCTTGCCAAGCCAGATAAACACGGTTACCGATAGCCAATACAGCCGGGTGCCCGGGGAGTTGACTGGGGTCACCTAAGGCCAATGGAGGATGACTAACATGATGACCGTAATCATCCGTATGGGCATAGAAGATTCCTTGGCGTTGTTCCCCTAAGGTAAACCAAACCAAATGCGACCGGCCTTGATCATCTATCGATATTGCCGGCCCATGCTCAGGACAGGCATCCACACGCCAATCATCGGTAATCGCTTGAATCGGTTTTGACCATTGATTGTTGTCCAGCAATCGTATTAACGCATGATCACGAATACCCTTTTCTAAGACCATTCGAGCAAGAATGACCGGTTTGTCATTGGGTGCGAGTGCCGTTGCCGTGCGACAACACGAGCAGATTCCACCGGTTATTTTTTGATTTTCTAAACGGCCGTTAACACTGTCAAAGGTTGTGTAATACAATGAAACAACGCCCGACCCTAATTTTGGATCATGGCGGCCGTGGCGGGTATCGTGCCAGAAAAAGTAAACTTTTCCGGTTGAATCAACCAGCATTTGATCCATGTAGTGCATCGCCGTTGCCGCTTCATCGCTCACTAAAATGGGTGTGCTAAACGTTCGCCCCTGATCGTCGGAATAACTGAAATAAGTGGTTGCCCGCTGATCCTCATCGGCGTAATAAAGCACATGGATGCGGCCACTACGGCTTATTTTAATAATGGGTGGGTTTTCAGCCCAAATATTAATCTTTTGTTTTTTGGAGTTAACTTTAAAAGACCGACTAAACGAACGCCCTAAATCGGTTGAGTATTCAACAAATATATTTTTATCCGTGGGAAATAAACGCCACAAGGTTCCATCGGGTGCAAAATCTGTGGCAATAATACCCTTAAACGCGGCAATGCCATGGTCATGATAAGGCTTAAGCGATGCAGTTTTTCCGGTTGATTGACAAGCCGTAAGCAATAGCGGAGCGAGGATAAAAAACCAGATGAATTGAAGCGAAGTCTTCTTTTTGGAGCACTTAAACATTTTCAGGGATCATAACTATCAATTAAAGGTTTATAGTGACCGAGTCTATCCTTTTATCACCGAGCACTTAAAAAACATCACTATTTACCGTGGCCTAAAAATTAAGATTTTAAATAACGATCTTTAAACCTATAGAGCTGAACTATAGCAATAAGTTAAAGAGAAACTCAGATTATTCCTGAAAATGTGTCATATGCCCTATTTGGAGTATTCCAGCTAAACGGGTCACTAAAAAAATGACTACGGTTTAATGGCTGAACTTTGCTATTTGACAACAGATAAACCCAAGGAATAGTACTAATTACCGCTAAATATTGCCCTTAAACAGCCGAATCTATACTATGAAGCATCAAACGATTTAAGGTCATCGTATTCAATGGATATTCAGAAAAACCTTCAACAGGCAATCCAGCAACACCAAAACGGTCAGTTACAAGATGCTGAGCGGTTATACCGTCATGTTTTAAAAGTAACTCCCAACCACGCTGAAGCCAACCATAATTTAGCTGTGCTCACCGTTCAAAACGGTCAACTCAATAAAGCACTGCCATTTTTCCAGCAAGCATTAGATTCGAACCCAAACCAAGGACAATTTTGGGTCAATTATATTGATACATTGATCTGTACCGGTCAACAAGATAAGGCACAAAAACTCCTTAATCGTGGCCGCTCACAAGGCCTTATTGGCGAGAGCGTCGACCAATTAGAAACCCAACTTAACGCTGACACTGAACAAAAAAAAAGACCGTCACAAATCCAGACTGATTTTATTATTGCACTACACGCAAAAGGGAAGACTGAAGAAGCGCTGGATGCCCTGAATAAACTATTAACTAACTACCCTGATATTCCACTACTTTACAATATTCAAGGTGCGTGTTATGCAAATCTCGAACAACCGGTCAAGGCTATTAACAGTTATCAATATGCACTTAAAATCAAACCTGACTATGCTGATGTACATAATAATCTAGGATTTACTTTACAGGATCTTGGCCAATTCGAAGCCGCCGTTCAATGTTACCAGCAAACCATTACAATTAACCCCAACTTTGCTGAAGCGCATAATAACTTAGGAACGGCTTATAACGAACTCGGCCAATTTAAAACGGCTGTTAACTGTTTTGAGAAGGCCTTAACGATCCGACCAAACTATGCTGAAGCACACAGCAATTTAGGCAATGCACTGCAAAACCTAGGCCGATTAGCCAGAGCAACCATAAGTTATAAAAACGCCATCAACATTAACCCGAACTTTGCAGAGGCCCATAATAACCTAGGCAATGTTCTCCAAGAACGCGGACAATTAAAAGCAGCTGTTAAAAGCTACCGTCAGGCATTAAAAATTAAATCTGACTTTGCGCAGGCACATTTCAACCTTGGCAACACACTTAAAAATCTCTGCCAACTGGATGTCACTATTGAAAGCTATGAACAAGCGCTCAAGTTTAAACCTGATTATACCGATGCACATTATAATCTGGGTAATACCCTGAAAGAAGTCGGCAAACTGGATGCCGCTGTTGAAAGCTATACGCAAACGTTGCAACTCAACCCAGAATATGCCGATGCACACAACAATTTGGGTAATGTACTCAATAAACTTAATCAACCGATTCCAGCACTGACCTCCATCCAACAAGCCCTTTCAATAGACCCTGAAAACCCCTTATTCTGGGAAACCTTTGTCGCTATTTTGCAAGGTATTAAATTCACCACCTTTAACACAGCGATCATGCCTTTTCTTCACCAGGCACTTGAGCAACCCAGCGTCAGACCCAGCGATATTTCATCGGCCATCATGAGTAATTTACGCCACCACCCACAATTAAAAGCTGTACTCAACACTTATAAAACATCGACCCCTGATCATACTGAATACTTGATTACCAGACAATTAACAACCATTCCGCTCCTGCTACAATTAATGACCTTAACCCCTCTCCCTGACCCTGAGGTAGAATTACTGTTAACACACATAAGGCGTTCCATGCTGGACACCCTGTTCACAACAAATAATACCCATCACATTGCACCGTTCTATGAGGCACTTGCAATACACTGTTTTACTAATGAATATGTTTTTTTTGAAAGCGATGATGAAACCATTAAAATCAATCACCTTGAAAATAAAATTAATCTACTTCTCAAAAAGGATAAAACCCTGCCAAGCGCTTGGATTACCCTATTAGCCAGTTACCGACCGCTTAATCATTATGCATGGTCTGAACAATTACTGTCTCCGCACTACTTAGTAGTTCTAGAAAAAGTTATTGTGCGGCAGTTAATTGAAGTTCAAGAAGAACAACGATTACGTTCCAAAATTCATAAAATCACAACAATCACCAATAAGATTTCCAAATCAGTCAGAGATCAGTATGAACAAAGCCCTTACCCTCGATGGGTTAATGCCGGCCTTTATTCAACACCCTTGCCGATTGAAAAAGCGCTGGAAAATTTGGATCTTAACCTTAACCTCAACAAACAACCCTTTAGTAAAAAACCTGACATCCTTATTGCCGGTTGTGGTACGGGGCAGCATGCATTAAATACCGCTTCAAGATTTCTAAATAGTAACGTTCTTGCTATTGACCTGAGTCTAAGCAGTTTGTCTTACGCCATTAGAAAAACGCAAGAATTATCAGTTTCAACCATTGACTATATGCAAGCTGATATTCTTAAGTTAAACCAACTTAACCGACAATTTGACCTGATTGAATCTGTGGGGGTCCTTCACCATTTGGAAGATCCCCTGGCCGGGTGGGCTGTATTGATTGATTTGTTACGTCCGAAGGGACTTATGAAAATTGGCTTGTACAGTGAACTCGCCCGCCAAGCGATTGTAGCATCACGTGATTTTATTAAAACAAACCACTACAGCGCTTCTGCAAAGGACATTCGCCAATGCCGTACTGACATCGTTGCCATAGCACAGGATACTGATTCTAAACTGGCTAAAATCTTAACTATTCCCGACTTTTATAATTTAAGTGAATGCCGCGACCTACTCTTTCACATTCAAGAACATCGTTTCACGTTACCGGACATTGAAGCAGCCTTACAACAGTTAGGCCTTCAATTTCTCGGTTTTGAACTGGGTCATAGTCAAACCCTCGATAAATTCAAAATGATTTACTCAGCCGATGACGCCTTATTTTCATTTTCTAACTGGCATCAATTTGAATGCCAACACCCCGACACCTTCAGTGGCATGTACCAATTCTGGGTGCAAAAAATTTAAAAACGCCCATGCCCCCAACTCATTAGGGTATTTTGCTTTTTGATGGATGTAATTTCATCCACAAAAAACTGATATCATTGAGATTTATAAAAAACAGGATAATTCCTATCCTTTATCGTTAAAGACTACAGACATATTCTAATAGTATCCTTTGCCTGGAATGAGATGCCTAACACCTCCGCGTGGGTTTTCAACATCACCTTCGCGCCTTGGAATCAAATGAATATGGCAGTGAAAGACTGTCTGTCCTGCAACAGTTCCAGAATTCATACCAATATTAAATCCTTTGATGGAATCATCAACTAATAGTAAATCCCTCCTTAC
>MPSY01000154.1 GCA_001901525.1 Methylococcales bacterium OPU3_GD_OMZ
GCGATTGCGAAGACTCAACTCACAGCAGCACCCTTAATTAACGGTCAATACTACGGTGGCCTGAACAAAACCATACTCAATCCAGCCGACTCAAATGATACCGTTGGTCTGGTCACTTATAGTAATTCTCTGGCTATAACAGAGGCATTAAATTATGCCTCTGATGCCTGTTTTCAGTGGCAAAAAGTCGCCATCAAAAAAAAAGCAAAATACCTTCTCAATGCCGCTAGGTTACTCGAAAAATACCGTATTGAATTGGTATCAATCTGTATTCGCGAAGGAGGGCGAACAGTAGTTGATGCCCTTAATGAAGTGAGAGAAGCAGTTGACTTTTGTCATTATTATGCCCAAATAGCCACCGAAAAACTAAGTCACCCGATTATCTTACCGGGACCAACCGGTGAACAGAATAGTTTGGCGCAAACCGGGCGCGGTATTTTTATCTGTATTAGTCCTTGGAATTTCCCTATAGCAATATTTATAGGTCAAATTACCGCCGCATTGATTGCCGGTAATACGGTTATTGCCAAACCGACGCAGTTAACTTCTCTCACAGCAATGAAATGCATTAATATTCTTCATGAAGCGGGTATTCCGGTCTCCGTATTGCATTTTTTGCCTGGACCTGGGCATTCAATAGGTCAACAATTATTAACGGACAAGCGTATAGCCGGTGTCGCCTTTACTGGGTCAAGTGAAACGGCTCAAAAAATCAATCAACAACTCGCTAAACACCATAAAAAAATAATACCTCTGATTGCTGAAACAGGCGGTCAAAATGTCATGATAGTTGATAGTTCAGCGCTTCCCGAACAAGTCACGCGTGATGCCATCACCTCAGCATTTAATAGCGCCGGGCAACGCTGCTCAGCGCTTCGGGTCTTGTTCATACAAGAAAATATTGCCGACACCCTGATCGCGCTATTAATTGGCGCTATGAAAACCCTAACCCTTGGCAACCCACGCTGCTTTCAAACAGATATTGGTCCTGTCATTACAAGCCAAGCATACCTCCAGTTATCAGATCATATTAAAAGTATACAAACACAGGCAACGCTGCTTTATCAGGTTCCTGTTTCTGATCAATTAACGAAAGGACATTATTTTGGTCCTTGTCTTGTTGAAATAACCTCGTTAAAGCAATTAGAAAAAGAAGTCTTCGGCCCTGTTCTGCATATAGTTCGTTATCACCCGAAACAATTAAATCAAGTTATTGCTGATATCAATGCAACCGGTTATGGATTAACATTAGGCATTCATAGCCGAATTGAATCATTCATTGATCAGATCAAACAACAAACACACGTTGGCAATATCTATATTAATCGCAACATGATAGGTGCCGTTGTAGGTGTTCAACCCTTTGGTGGAATGGGTCTTTCAGGCACCGGTCCGAAATCGGGCGGTCCTAATTATCTTACCCGTTTTGCTATCGAAAAAACGTTTTCGATTAATGCTTCTGCCATTGGAGGAAACATTGATTTACTCACCCAAAAATAACATATTGCCGAAATTTTCATTTACATAACAGCACAATTCTAATCCTCTGGGAGTCACAATCAGTTCCCTGTCCACAGCTGCTGACATTTGAAAATATAACGGAATTATGACTCTCTGGTCAGGTCAAAGTAGATAAGAGGTGCACTATGAAATTCTTACCTATTTTAACTGGTTTTGATCAGCTCTATCATTGTTGTAGTGATGACCTTTATTACTATAATGACCAGCCTTTTTCCGGCGTGATCCTTACTTACTTTAAGGACAACGTTAAACAATCACAAACAACCTGTACCAAGGGTCGTATACAAGGCCGCTACCAAGCGTGGTATATAAACAGCAACCTTAAAGTAACGGGTAATTATCAAGACCACCAGGAAACCGGGCTCTGGACTTTTTATCATGACAACAATGCAATCGCCAGAACAGGCTATTATCATTGTGGCAGTAGAGTCGGGTACTGGAAAACATGGGACAAACAAGGAAGAACGCTGTGGTCAGGCGAGTTCCATTCTAATGACCTAGTGAACACCTTTTATTACCAAAGAAAACAATTTCTAAATTAAATAGCTTTCATGGGCCCGCTTTCAGGTCATGGCAATCATTCAAACACTGGGTATTGCATCAAACCTAGGCGGCCCTCTCAATCAATACAGTAATGCTGCAGAATTATTACGCGAAAACATTCATTATTACGCAACTGAATTAGAACACCCACAATTACAGTGGCACATGGTCTACCCAAAGAGAGACGGCACAAAATACGCTAAACTTCGACACCTCAACAAAACAATCAGTCAATACACGCGTTACTGGTCTGAATCTAACATTCCCTTTCTGGTCATCGGTGGAGACCATTCTTGTGCTATGGGAATCTGGTCCGGGGTATTACAAAGCCTGAAACATCAACGAGATTTTGGCTTAATATGGTTAGATGCGCATATGGATGCACATACCTACTTAACATCACCCACACAAAACATTCATGGAATGCCTATTGCTGCCTTATTAGGTACGACTGACAAGCAATTGGCTCACCTTTATCCGGGTAATAAATTTATAAAACCAGAGAACTTAGTTTTAATGGGAATACGTAGTTTCGAAGCGCAAGAATATAAGTTACTCAAAACACGGGGCATTAAAATTATTTTTTCAGATAGCATTAACGATTTTTCACAAAACTTATTGTCCG
>MPSY01000028.1:0-1410 GCA_001901525.1 Methylococcales bacterium OPU3_GD_OMZ
GTCGAAACACTACGAAAACGTGTACAAGCCATTGAAGCTATGCTTTATCTTGAATCAATCACCCAGATCATAAAAAACTATTAGAACGATCTAAGCGTTCTCCACCTGAACTAAAATCTCACCCCGACCCATTTCCGCAATATCCCCACCATACCGATGAACACGATTAAAGTGTTTAGAAGAATCTGAAAATTTAGAATCAAATTTTGACATGGCGTCAAACAACATCGGTAAAAACGAAAAGGTATGCGTTCCACAGTCTCCAAATGTTGCCGGAACCTTAGGCTGTTGCCACAACAACAACGTACCCCGACGCATACCATAACCAATATTTCGACCCGTCTTACCCATCACTGCAATAGTTCCAGCCGTCATCCTAGCGCCGCAATAATCCCCAGCATTACCCTCAATCATAATCATTCCGCGCCGCATATGATCACCGACACGATCACCTGCATTGCCGCTAATAATAACCGTACCCCCTTGAAGACCTTTTTTATTTCCTGACAACGCACCGGCCAGAAAATCACCCACATTACCTATTACGTGTAAAAACCCATTTTTCATTTGGCAAGCCGCATATATTCCAGCATCACCCGACACCGTTACCTCCCCCGACCGCATTTCCATCGCCAAATAAGCGCCCACGTCACCGGTGACTCGGATTTTACCTCCCTCTAACCCATGACCGATATAATCTAATTTAGCAAAACTGTTATCAATGTGTATATTCCAAGCATCCGAGCCTGAAATCGAAAACAACTCATCAACACGCAGTTTTCTTTTACCATTTTGCAGTTCAATAGCCGCTATATCAGCCAACTCTAAACCGGCCAATTTATCACACGTAATGGGCGACATATCAACACGCTGATTAGGTCTATATTTCATTGTCAACGTCAAATCAGTCATTCATGATCTCCTGTAAATGAAAATGATAGGGGCCTAATTTTCCACCATAATTACCGGCACTAATACGCTTCACACCGTTATAAGCACCAATCGAACAAAAGGTCTCAATACCCACCCGCATCGCCTTTTTTATATCAGCCTCGGTCAAACCATCAATAACAATCTCCATGACCGATTCAATTTCTGGAGACAATTCAGATTTTGTAATACCTTTTAAAGTTGGACAAAAAGCATCATTAGTCGATGCGGTCAAAGCCGGATACTTTGACCCAACCTTAGAACCCGAACGCACCACACCCCCTGGGAAAGGCAAGATAACATTAGGTACTTTACGCATTTCAAGAACGACCTTTTCACAAGCCTCTAATGCATCTATCTCAGACTCTGCCAGAATAAGTAAATTACCGCCACCAATAGCATTCACCTGCCCTGTTGTTTCTTCAACGAGGAACTCCCCATCCATCACAGGAATTCGCCAATAACGATTATCATTAATCA
>MPSY01000028.1:1895-18847 GCA_001901525.1 Methylococcales bacterium OPU3_GD_OMZ
TTTCGCCCGTCTTCGGTTATTTCATCGTTACTAATTTTGAAATTCCCCAACTTCATGGTCATATGGCGATTAAAATATTTCGCCAAATCCTTTTCAATACCACTATCAAATTCAGGCGTAACAATATGTGTTGTGCCCCATTTAATATGGACAATTTCACCGTCTCTAACCACTAATTCGCCATCTTTAAACACATAATCAGGCGTTTGAAACATTTTTTCTCGATTATCATCAGCTGCATATACCGTAATATCAGCCCAAGCACCCACACCCAAATGTCCTCGATTTTCCAAACCCACTAACTTTGCCGCTCCTGCACGCGTCATAATTGCAATCTCTTGCAATGAATACTCCCTATCAATGGTACCCAGCGTTGTCATTTTCTGCGCCTCAGGATGAATTGTTTTCAGCATATCGTTGCGAAAACTCCTATCCATCAGTAACCGAATCAAATGTGGATAAGAGGTAAAAGGAGCGCCATTAGGGTGATCTGTCGTCAAAAATATTCGCCAAGGATCCTCAACCAAAAGAAAGGTTTCTAAGCCAATCGCCCACTGCAATGCATTAACAAAATTCTGATCCCGATACTTGAAAGGAACCAAACCACAACCCGCATCACATTCAATATCCATGCAAACCCATTTATTGGGGCTGGCATGCTTATGATTAGCATGTTGTTTCATGCTATCCCCAGACGCCGTAACCGTTTGCCCAAACATAACCTGACCCACATCTACGGTAATATTCTTATTCTTATTAATTGCTTCGGCAATTTCTGCAGCTCCTGAAGAAAATTTAAAATCACCCTCAACCCCATAACTGTGAAACTGTATATGGGTTAAATGCATAGGCAACCCACCAACACCCTCTATGGTTGACAAGGTCGTATCTTTATTGCCCGGTACGCCAAGGTTACAGCCATGCACATGTAATGGATGTGAAATACCCAATTCTTTAACCGCTGTTGCCAAAACACTGAGAATATCTCTCGGCGTCACGTTGTAAAACTGATTATTTTCATCTAAGTCAAGTTGCCGTTGATTAAACTTGAAGGCATTAATCCCGCCTGGATTAACGACTTTTACACCAATACCTTTTGCAGCATGCAGTGTCCAAGCGACATAATCGTTGATTGCTTGTTGATCTTTCTTAGCCGCCATCATTTGCAAGAAATAATCATCACTCCCCATCAAGACATAGCCGCCTTTATCTAAAATAGGGATATCACCCATTTCCATATGCGCTTGACGAGCATTAACCGGCAATACTGCCGGTTCAAAAACCGAGGTATATCCCATTTCAGCATAACGATAACCGGTCACATAAGAAGAAGGCAAAGCACGCCCTGTTCCTGATCGTGTTAATTCAGTAGCGGCAACAGGATCAGAACGGTGATCTTCTGGTAATAAAATTCTAGCAATATTATTTTTTCCGCCGCCAACATGGGTATGCATATCTATGGCACCAGCCATCACTACTTTGCCACGCAGATCAATTTCCTGATCGACCCGTGTCACATCCTTTCCAGAAACAATTTTATTATTGTTTATATAAATATCTAGAACTTTGCCATTAACATTATTAGCTGGGTCGTAAACTACCCCACCGGTAAGTTTTATTATCATTTTTTACAGCGCCTGATCAATTAACGTCAATACCTCTGCCGTTGAGGGCAGCCCTGACTCTCTTAATTTTTGTAATCGAATAGCAACCACGCCATCCATTCGAAAGGCATGGCCACGATGATCTATTCCAGGTGTTCCAACCGGAATAAACACATCAGGTTCTTTTTCAAAATGCATTCCAGATCGACCCACTACAATCAAAGGGATTACATCAGAGGGCGGCAATGCTTGGGTATTAAAATCATGCACCCATAACAGCACATCAACTTCTGCATTCTCCAATAATAACTGTGCCTCATAAAGAAAAGGATCATACTCTGGAAAGCCTTTTGCAAAAGACACTCGAGCAGGGTACCCAGTCAACCAAGCACTGACTTGATTAGCTGTTTGATCGCCTTCACAGCCCCCAAGCGGTAAGCCAGAACAACGTGTTTGTTCATTAAGGTCCTTTACCAACTCACAAATCACTTGGACCGTCAATTCTGCATGCGAAAAATCTAACTCACTGGCTGACCACGCCACCACCCCGTAAGCAGCCTGTTTTAACTGCTCAGCCAACGCCTTCAAGTCAGTTATAGCAATACCGTCTATTTCATAATGGAGGATATCACGACCTTTTATCAAAGCTCTTAAGACAGCCACTAATTCCGGTAAATCCTCATCAGCGCACGGTAACACTTTAACCTGAGCACCCACCGGTGATACCCCGGCTTGACCTGAAGGCTCTTTACCCAAATAAACCACTTTACGTTGCGTACTATCCTCTAGAAACATAGGCGACTCATTCCAGATAAACTGTTCAAAGAAGCGAGGTGAGACTTTTTCTAAATCAGTACCGATAACCACCAATAAATCACAACGATTTTTAACCTCAGCAAGCGTTGTATTCATCCAGCCAGAATCCTGTAAGGCAAGGATATTACGGCGCGACGCATTAAACGCAATATTATCGACCACTGCGCCATTATGGTCTGCGAGCGAAACTAAAGCACGCATTCCGTTAACATCCGTTGCACAGCCACCAATCAAAGTCTGATTAGAAGACGCAAGAAGTTCTGCTGCTTTTTTTACGGCCGCCTCAAGCGTGACCTCTTTCCCTTTCACTCTCGGCGCAATGTCTCCAATGGCTTGCTCAAATGCCGGCGTATTAATAGCACAACCATTAGCAAGCACATTAATAGATAAACCATCTACATTGATAACCAAATCATCTGTCCCTATACCGCAAAAAGGGCTAGGAACCTCAGTTTTTGTTGCCATAAATTGTCCTAAGCGGTAATTTCGCAATAAATTTATCTAAAAAAAAGGCCGCAGTTATTAACACACTGCAGCCTTCTTCTAATTCTGTTTAACTGATTTCTTCTTAATCTCACCAATTAATAACCAACCTTAAGAGATGAAAAAAACAAAAAAACAGCAAAAATTAACGTTTAGAGTATTGAGGACGTTTTCTCGCTTTATGAAGACCCACTTTCTTACGCTCAACTCTTCGTGAATCACGGGTCACAAATCCTGCTGCACGTAAAGAGGGTCGTAACGTCTCGTCAAATTCCATCAATGCACGCGAAAGACCATGACGGATTGCACCGGCTTGCCCCGAAGGACCGCTGCCTTTAACAAACACATCAAGATCAAAATCTGATGTCATTTCAAGATGCTCTAAGGGTTGACGAACAACCATCTGATCTGTTTTACGTCCAAAATAATCATCAATACTTTTATTATTAATGGTAATTTGGCCGGAACCTTTTTTTGCATAGACGCGCGCTACTGCACTTTTACGCCGTCCTGTTCCATAATACTGAACTTCTGCCATAGTTTTTTCCTACTAATTCTCTAGATTTCCAAAACCTTAGGCTGCTGCGCCTGATGATCATGGTTAGGGCCTGCATATACTTTCAACTTGCGAAACATTGCTCTGCCCAATGGGTTCTTAGGTAACATTCCCTTGACTGCCGTACTTATAATCCGATCAGGAAATGTTCTTCTTAATTTGTTGAGATTAACCGATTTAAGGTTACCGACATAGCCTGTATGGTGATAATAGACTTTATCTTTTTCCTTATTACCCGTAACATGAATTTTTTCCGCATTAATTACGATTATGTAATCTCCGGTATCAACATGAGGCGTATATACTGGTTTGTGTTTTCCGCGTAAACGTTTTGCAATTTCACTTGAGAGACGACCTAAAGTCTTCCCCTCAGCATCAACAACATACCAATCACGTTTCACCTCTGCTGGTTTTGCGCTAAATGTTTTCATCAGTGCTTCGTATTTGATTGAGACAATATAAAACCGGTAATTATAGTGAATAAAACAGTTCTCATCAAGTTTTTTTATCTTTGCAGCAGAATATCTGACCTACAATTTAATCTTTAATGCATGTAACTTCCGATACAAATGGGTTCTTTCCATGCCGATTGCTACCGAAAGCTTGGCGACACTGCCCCCTGTACACTCAAAATGATACTGAATATAAGACTTTTCAAACTGTTCCCGCGCCTCTTTTAATGATAAATGAAAAAACTCAGGCATCGCAGAAACTTCAGAAACTGCCGCCCCCAAGGCTTTCTTCACCTCATCAACCTCAATCTCTTCGCCAACACCTAATATAAGTAACCGTTGAACCAAATTTTTCAATTCCCGCACATTGCCCGGCCAAGTATAATTCCGCAAAAAATTCTGCGCTGCTATAGAAAATTTACGAAATGACAACTTTTCCTCTTTTACAAAGTAATCAATATAAAAACTCAATAACAAGGGAATATTTTCACTGTGTTCCCGCAGTGGTGGAATATCAAAACTCACAACATTCAACAAATAAAACAGATCTTGACGAAATCGACCCGCATTCACTTCCACTTCTAATGACACACGTGTGGATGCAATAACCCTAACATCGACAGAAACTGGGGCGCTACCGCCCACCCGAAGAAAAGAACTTGAATCCATCGCACTCACTAAACGTAACTGCGTTTCCAAATCCATATCAGCCACTTCGCCCAAAAATAGCACTCCACCATGAGAGCGCTCAAGCAACCCCGGATACACTTTACCTGAAGCTTCTGTACCAAAAAACTCAGTAGCTGCATTCTCAGGCGCAATGCTGCCTACAGATACATCGATGAAAGGACCTGACCGTCGGGGACTATGGTTATGCAGATACCGAGCGAATAGCTCCTTGCCCGCACCGCCTTCACCTGAGAAAAGCACCCGTGCATCATGCTGAGCCAACCGTTTTAATTGATCTTTCAATTGTTCAATCTGTGCCCCACTCCCTATGGGATCAACCAACCTATTGAGTTGCAATTTTAACCCGGCATTCTCACTTTGCAATAAACTAGCCTCCAACCCCCTCTCAACGACTAATAATAATTTCGCCAAAGACAGTGGCTTTTCTAAGAAATCATAAGCGCCTAAACGTGTGGCTTCTACTGCCGTTTCAATGGTCCCATGCCCTGACATCATTACAATAGGTATATTCAAAACTCCTTCAGAAACCCATTCTTTTAGGAGCGTAATACCATCCGTATCAGGCATCCAAATATCCAACAAGATTAAATCAGGCTGCTCACTTTGCTTGAGTTCTCTTGCCGCCTGTGCGTTTTCTGCCATAGCAACCTGATACCCTTCATCCTTAAGAATCTCATAAATCAATTGACGAATATCTGGCTCGTCATCTACAACCAATACTTTCGTATTATGCTTTGACATAGTTAATCTTGTTCCCAATTATTTATAATTACACGAGAGGTAACTGAAACACAAAACCTGCCCCGTCGTGATACTCCGTATCCAACCAAATACTACCCCGATGCTCTTCAACTATTTTTTTCACTATAGCCAAGCCCAAACCGGTTCCCTTTTCTTTATGGGTAATATAAGGCTCAAAAATATTATCCGTTTGTTCTGACTTAATACCCGGGCCGTTATCATAAACACCAACCTCAACCACCTGCGCATTTTTTTTATCCAAGAACTGCACCGTAACCGTTATGCAGCCTTCATAAGCTAACGCTTCCAAGGCATTCTTTATCAAATTATGCAATACCTGTCGAACTTGAATCGGATCAGCTTCAACATCCGGTACAGTCGCGCCCAACCGCACTCTAAATTCAACTTTCGGCTGCAAGGAGTATAACGCGACCACCTGCTGAATCAAATCAGGTAAAGAAATACTTTCTGTATTTTTTTTAGAGGGCTTCGCATACTCCGCAAATTCATCCACCATTTTCTTCATAACTTCAACTTGCTGAACAATCGTTTTAGTCGACCGCTCCAACATGGTTGCCGATGATTCATCCAGCACCCCAGAAAGTTTTAACTGTAATCTCTCAGCTGATAATTGTATCGGTGTTAATGGGTTTTTTATTTCATGTGCTAACCGCCGCGCAACCTCACCCCAAGCCGCATTTTTTTGCGCCTGAACCAAATCGGAAACATCATCAAAAACAATAACCGCGCCAATCCGTCCATGACGTTGAGAAAACAACGGCGCACCCCGACAAAGAATTTCCTGCCTTCCTTTAGGCCCTAATAAACTAACATGTTGCTGCCAGGTAAAATTCGCATACTCCATTTTAACGTGAATCATCGCCACCAAATGCTGTAAATCCGACCGCCCCTGTGTGAAGGCCAGTAATGGTTGACCCGAAAATTGGTTAATCGCGCAATGAAATATAGCATCTGCTGCCTGATTAGCGGTCCGAATATTAAACTCACCATCAAGACTAATAACTCCAGAAGTTAAACTGGATAAAATCGTTTGCAGATAAGCCCGCTGATCTTCAATTTCAATACTTGATAATCGCGCTTCATCTCTGGCTAAACCTACTCGTTGACTCATTTTATTAAAGGATTCAACCAAAAACCCCATATCATCATGCACAAGAACAGGCAACTGCTGAGAATAATCTCCAGATGCAACAGCCTGTGTTCCTTTCACTAATTGCTTAACGGGCGCAATAATATTTCGAATACTAATAAAAGCTATCCAAATAGCCGCCAACAAGCTCAACAATAGCACTAAGCCCAATGTCAAAGAAAAACTTATCTTCAATGAATTTCTCAAATAAGTCATCTCTTGATAACGTACAAACGCAAACTCAACCGAATCTGCCAAATCCGCTATACGCTGAGAAACCGGGAATAAAGCATGTAACAATTGCGGCCTCTCTGCATGAACCCTTACAATGACTCGCACACTTAAGCCCCCATCATTCACAGTATCCAGACCAATATAACTATCCCCACCACCTAAGGTCAACAAGGTGTTTTCTACATCCGGCAACTCCATTGTTGACGATACACTGCTGAAAACCTCAATATGCCCCTGACTGGAAAGTAATGTTAACTCATCCGCCGAAATACCATCTCGTAGCACTTCAATATCAACCCGTTCACCCGCCACTATATGTTCAGCCAACTTTTCCATTTTCTTTAAATGATCACGCATTTTCTGCTCTAAAGAAACCTGACTAATCTCCAGGGCATCATCCATGGCTCGATCAATTTCAACATTAAACCAACTATCAATACTCTGATCTAGAAACTGTACTGAATAATAAAAAACAATCCCTGCCGGCGCTAATGAAAGCAAAACAAACAACAACACCATTTTTATCGTTAACTGCGAACCGGCCTCACGCTTTCTAATTTGCCTAAACAATGAATAGACATTAACACCGACCAAAAACAAAAGGATGACAGAACCAATAGCATTAATGAGTACTAACGAGGAATATAACTGACTTAACTCTGATGACGCCTGAGTGGCTGAACTCATTAAATGAAGCGACAGCAACACCAAACTCAACAATAAAAAAGCTAAAACACTAACGGGAATTTTTATTTTTGAAAAGACCATAAATTCCACTGACTAGTAAGCATCCACTCCGAATCATAATAAGCAACCGGGCGCAATGGCAACGGCAGCCTTTCTTTATCTAACGCAAATAACACCCCGATAATATATTGTTTTTTATTGACTACAAGTCTATCCGCCATAATAAAGATATTATTTAAAACACCCATTTCATTCAGCGCCGCCTGTAAACTAGTAAATTTTTTCTCTGTACCGTTCTGCTCATTCGTAACCCGATAAACATCCATCAATGCATGATAGCTAATTTGATACCGGCAAATAACCTCCGCTATTTTTTTGTTCCATAAAATCTCACGCTGCCTCCAGACTCGTACCGTCATCACCCATACCAAAGGAACTCCGCTTTTCAACGCTTTTTCGGCCTCCGAACTTAACCGCAAAGCAACGACTGCATCCAAAAAAAGACCCTGCTCATTACCCCTAACACTTTTCTCCAAAAATCGAATGTTTTTTTGCTCGCCCCTAGCAGAGCATGACAGACACAACAAAACACCTAATAAAACAACCCACTTAACGCTTTTCAATGACAGCATAATAAAATCCATCCATATCATCACTCCCTGTTAAGATCTGACGCCCACACGGCCGTTCTTGACCCCAAGCAACGTCAATAGTAACGGATACAGCATCTTGCTGATACTCTAAAAACTGCATCACCTGTCTTTCATTTTCCTGCTGTAAAATAGAACAAGTTGCATAGACAAGTCGACCTCCCGGTCGCAACAATGCCCAACTGGCCCGCAAAATTTCCTGCTGTACCAATACGATAGCGTCTAAATCTTCAGGCTGCCTGAGCCATTTTATATCCGGGTGTCTCCGCACCACACCGGTTGCAGAACAAGGCGCATCCAATAAAATACGATCAAATAGCACACCATCCCACCAGTCTTCTGGCCGAGATGCATCGCCAACCAACAACACTGCATCTAATGCCAAACGCACCAAATTTTCTTTAACCCGCGACAACCGATGAGCGTCGATATCTAACGCGACCACTGACCCAAGCGCAGGCTCCATCTCTAAGATATGGGTTGTCTTCCCCCCCGGTGCAGCGCAAATATCCAACACCCGCTGCCCGGGTTGCAAAGCCAATAATGTGGCTGCCAATTGTGCTGCACTGTCTTGCACAGAAGCACACCCTTCTGAGAAGCCCGGTAAATACTCTACAACGACGGGTTGATCCAAAATTAATGCTGAAGGACAATGCGGTGATAAGACAGCACTAATAGACTGACCGGCTAAAACATCTAGGTATTCTACGCGAGTATAATGTTTTGGATTAACACGAATAACCATCGGAGGTTGCCGATTATTTGCTTGCAATACAGAAAGCGCTTGTTCAGGCCACTGCTCGACTACCAAATGAACCAACCATGCAGGATGCGCTTCTCGGGTCGACAAATCACTCTCATTAACCTGCCCATCAAAGTCCTCTTGTCCTCTAAGATAAGTTCTAAGGATCCCATTAAGCAAAGGGCGCGCCCAACTCTTCTTCCGAACCGCTGAAACCGTTTCAGAAACAGCTGCATGAGGCTTAACCCGCATAGATCTAATCTGATATAGACCTATCAAAGCCAGAATCTTAATTTCCAAATCTTTAATGGGCTTACGTGTTAACAACCCCAACAATGCGTCCAAATAAAAATACCAGCGCATTACGCCAAAACACAAAGCCTGAATAAATGCACGGTCTTTTTTTGATTCAACCGCTGGTAATAATTCATCCAGAACTGACGTTAAAGACACGCTCTCTTTTAGAACCTTATACAGCGCCTTAGCCGCAATATATCTAGAATTCACAATTATTCACAAAAAACCTTCTGCTTTAAAATTAAGTAAAGAATAAAAATTATACCTGTTCTGTCAGTAAGGCTACCCAAACGTTACTCCAGTAACATCATGCGCATTTAAAAAAGCCTCACTCGGCATGCGTTTTCCACCTGGAAGTTGCACTTCCAATAATCGCAAAACACCCTGACCCGTCACCACCTCCAAAACGCGGCCTTTACATACCTGAACAGAGCCAGGAATCCCCGTCGCTGGTGACTCACAGACTCTTGCACGCCAGACTCGTAGCACCTCCCCTTGATATAAAGTCTGAGCAACAGGCCAAGAATTTAAACCCAACACTTGTCGGGCCAGCATCACAGCTGATTTATTCCAGTCTAAAAGTGCCTCACCTTTCTGTAACTTTTCCGCATAAGTCACCTCATTTTCATTCTGCTCAATACCGATAGCCACACCCCGTTCAAGCAAAGGTAAAACTTTTTTAAGACCCTCAGCACCCAAAGCCGCCAGCCGATCGTGAAGTTCACTAGCACTCTCATCCGGGTCAATGGTATAAGGTTCCTTATGCAACATAGCGCCGGCATCAAGCTTAAGAACCATCTCCATAATCGTTACGCCCGTTTCAACATCACCGGAAATAATTGCCCGTTGTATCGGTGCCGCGCCGCGCCAACGCGGTAATAACGAAGCATGAACATTAATACACCCTAACCTAGGAGCATCTAAAATAGATTGAGGCAACAATAAGCCATAAGCCACAACCACCATCAGATCAGCCTCCAAATCGACTATTCCTGCCAGCGCCTCAGGTAACTTTAAAGATTCCGGTTGAAAAACAGGAACTTGAGCGGACAGAGCTAATGCCTTGACCGGACTCATCTTCATTTTACGCCCTCGACCGGAGGGTCGATCAGGCTGTGTATACACGGCACAAACCTCATGCCCTGAATTTAAAATCATTTGCAATGTCGGCACTGCAAATTCAGGTGTTCCTGCAAAAATTATTTTCATAGCCCTCCAACTCTCAATTAAACACGTCCCTTATTGATTACGAGAACGGTAGGTTTTATGTATTTTCTCCAGTTTTTTCTTAATCCGTTGGCGTTTAAGCGGCGATAAATAATCAACAAACAATTTGCCATTCAAATGATCCATTTCATGCTGAATACAAATCGCTAACATTCCTCCAGTTGAAAACTCAAACACTTCGCCGTCACGATTAAGCGCAGAAACAACCACTTTTTCTGCACGCCCAACCTTTTCAAAAAAACCCGGTACAGATAAGCACCCTTCTTCAGAAACGTCCGCGCCTTCCTGCTCTATTATTTCCGGGTTTACGAAACAAAGTGGCGCATCTTTATCTTCACTGACATCCATCACGATAATCTGCTCATGAAAATCAATTTGCGTAGCCGCAAGACCTATTCCATTGGCTTCATACATGGTTTCAAACATATCGTCAATCAAGGTACTACGCATCAAATCAATTGCGTCTACTCGTTTAGCGACCTTTCGCAAACGCTCATCGGGAAATTCAAGAATCGTCAAAATACTCACAACTGTTTTCTTACCTTAATTTTTAAAAAATACCATTTTATCTGATTTGACCTAAACTTTGAATGCACAGTCCTAAAAACGCTACTCATTAGTGCTAATCATCATTCACTTCTACCTCATAGACAAACCAGACCATGCTTAATTTCGATGAATCCCACTAAAAACATTAAATTCTGGTGCGCTCTTTTGCGCACCCCTAAAGTAGGCTGCACAACATTCAACAAATTACTTTTAAAAACAACGCCTGAAGAATTATTTCACATCTCAAACAAAGACCTACGGCACTGGGGACTCCACCCCTTAAGTATTCAAGCGCTCCAGAACCCGGACTGGGCCAATGTTAAAAAAGACTTAAACTGGTTAAGTCACGACAACCATCACCTCATAAAAATAACTGACTCACAATACCCCCCGCTGCTCAAAGAAATAACTAATCCACCACCGCTACTCTTTATTAATGGTAACCCTGAATCATTACTTAAGCCCCAATTGGCTATTGTCGGCAGCCGAAACCCATCCCTCACCGGTTTAGAGACTGCCCATGAATTTTCAAACTCGCTTTCAAAACTGGGATTCACCATAACCAGCGGTCTGGCTCTCGGTATTGATGGTGCCAGTCATGAAGGGGCACTGAGTGCCCAAAAAGAAACCATCGCTATTATGGGTACAGGGCTTGATCGCATCTATCCCGCACGACACCATTCTCTGGCTTTAAAAATAGCAAATACAGGTGCTTTGGTGTCCGAATTCCCCATCGGAACGCCTGCAAAAGCCCATCACTTTCCCCAAAGAAACCGTATCATTAGTGGTTTATGCTCCGGACTTTTAGTTATTGAAGCCACACACCGTAGTGGTTCACTCATAACAGCTAAAATGGCTCTTGACCAAAACCGGGAAGTTTTTGCCATTCCAGGCTCAATTAGAAACCCATTAGCACAAGGTTGTAACGCACTCATCCAAGAAGGCGCGAAACTAACAACCCACTGCCAAGACATACTGGAAGAATTCAATATTCAACCGAATTTCGCAGCAAATATACCCTCTCAAAGCACACCACCGCCACTCACCATGACCCAAAAAACCATTTTAGAAACTGTACAATTTAGCCCGACTCTGGTCGATGCTATTGTTAAACACACCCGCCATCCAACCAATTTAATACTGTCCACTTTGTTGCAGCTTGAGATATTAGGACTCATTTCATCACAGAATGGGTTCTACACACGCATAAAATAACTAGACCATACGAACAAAAACCATGTCATAATGAACTCATGAAAGAAAATATCTTTGAAGTTTTAATATATTTATTTGAGAACTATCTTGAAACAGTTGATGATGCTATAACCAATTCAAACAAAATAAGAGATGAATTGCTTAGCGCTGGCTTTGAACAAAAAGAAGTTGATAAGGCCTTTGATTGGTTAGAGACTCTCTGCGAAGAAAATACAGTTCACTGCCCAACCACCTCTTCTTTTCGTATCTTTAGCGCGCAAGAAATGACCCGCTTAGATACTGAATGCCGTAATTTTATTATTTTTCTAGAACAAGCCGGTATTCTTTCCTCAACCAACCGCGAGTTGGTTATAGATCGGCTAATCGCACTGGATAATGAAGATATTTCATTAAAAAAATTACAATGGGTTGTCCTGATGGTGCTACTTAGCCAACCAGATGAAGAAGTTGCCTTCACCCAAATGGAAAATATAGTTTACGAAGACAACTCCCCTTATTTACATTAAAAGTCGTTATATTTGAGCCTTGTTCACGAATTCTGGGGCTTCGTTCTTATAATTTCATAAAAAGTCTCTGGACTTTACCCCTTTGAGTTCTTTATCATTCGCAAAATAAATAACGATCCATATAGATTATACCCATGAGCAATAATCTCGTTATAGTAGAATCACCGGCTAAAGCCAAAACAATAGAAAAATATTTAGGTAAGGGTTTCCATGTTTTGGCCTCCTATGGGCATGTTCGAGATCTAATCCCCAAAGAAGGGGCTGTTGACACCCAAAATGACTTCACAATGAAATATGAAGTCATAGAAAGAAATCAACGACATGCTCAGGAAATTTCAAAAGCCGCCCGCAAAGCAGATGCACTCTATCTTGCCACTGACCCAGATCGCGAAGGTGAGGCGATTGCTTGGCATCTGTACGAACTGCTACAAGAAAAAAAAATAATAAAAGACAAACCTGTCCACCGCATTATTTTTCATGAGATCACCAAAAAAGCAGTCACTGAGGCCGTTGCAACCCCTCAAAAGTTATCAACGAACATGGTTAACGCCCAACAAGCCCGACGCGCGCTAGATTATTTAGTGGGCTTTAACCTTTCGCCTTTACTGTGGAAAAAAATCCGTCGCGGCCTGTCTGCTGGACGCGTACAAAGCCCTGCACTACGAATGATTGTTGAGCGAGAACTTGATATTGAGAAATTTATAAGCCGAGAATACTGGACTGCTGATGCCGCTCTAACCAGTAACACACAACCTTTCAAGGCAAAACTTACCCGCTTTAACGATAAGAAAATAACCCAATTCAGCATTGAAAATGAAACTCAGGCACAAAGCATTCAAGGGACTCTCCTAAAAGAAGCCAACGGCCAATTATTAATTGACACCGTTGAAAAGAAAAAACGCAAACGCAATCCTGCCCCACCTTTCATCACGTCCACCCTGCAACAAGAAGCCGCACGAAAGCTAGGTTTCACCACAAAAAAAACCATGATGATTGCTCAGCAACTGTATGAAGGTGTTGCTCTGCAAGGTGAATCTATTGGTTTAATCAGCTATATGCGGACAGACTCTGTTAATTTAGCAGCCGAGGCTGTGACTGAGATTCGTGAATTAATTAGCAACAAGTATGGCCCGGATTACGTTCCTGAACAGCCGCGTCAATTTAAAACTAAATCTAAGAATGCGCAGGAGGCTCACGAAGCTATTAGACCGACTGAGTCGTCAAGAACACCCGATGCAATCAAGAGTCATTTAACACCCGACCAAGCTAAACTTTATTCGCTGATCTGGAAACGTACCGTTGCATCACAAATGATCCATGCCACTATTGACAGTGTTTATGCTGATCTATCCTGTGGTCCACAACACACCTTTCGGGCAAATGGCTCAACCATTGCTAACCCTGGGTTCATGTCCGTCTATTTGGAAGGGAAAGATGACACTAAAAAAAGCGAAGATCAGGAATCATTCCTGCCACCCTTAACTAAAGGTGAATTTGTTCAATTAGACGAAATCGTTCTCGGGCAACATTTTACTGAACCGCCACCCCGATACGGTGAAGCCAGCTTAGTTAAAGCTTTAGAAGAATACGGTATTGGCAGACCCTCAACCTACGCCTCTATTATTTCAACGCTACAAAACCGTGAATACGTCACTCTGGAAAAAAAGCGCTTTTATCCCACGGATGTCGGGCGTATCGTCAATAAATTTTTAACAGAGCACTTTACCCAATATGTTGATTACCAATTTACCGCCAACCTAGAAGACAACCTTGATGCCGTTGCCCGAGGGGAAAAAGAATGGATTCCACTCATGCGAGAATTCTGGCAACCATTCACCACTCTCATTCAAGATAAAGAAAAAAGTGTACAGCGTAAAGACGTAACCCAAGAAAGTTTAGATGAAAAGTGTCCTGAATGTAACAGCCAGCTTTCCATTCGATTAGGTCGCAATGGTCGTTTTATTGGCTGTACCAACTATCCGGAATGTTCTTATACCCGTAATTTGAATGATGATGCTCAATCGGCTGAACCCCAAATCATTGAAGGTCGCTCCTGTCCAAAATGTCAGAAAAACCTAATTATTAAAACCGGCCGCTATGGTAAATTTATCGGTTGCAGTGGTTACCCTGATTGCAAACACATTGAACCCTTAGAAAAACCATTAGATACTAACGTACCATGTCCTAAATGTGAAAAAGGTAACATTCTTAAACGTAAATCTAGAAATGGCAAGATCTTTTATTCCTGTGAAAAATACCCTAAATGTGACTATGCTATTTGGAACGCACCGGTCAAAGAAGACTGTCCCGAATGTAACTGGCCCATTCTCGCCTTAAAAACAACTAAACGGCGTGGCACTGAAAAAGTATGCCCACAAAAAGAATGTAAATTCGCAACGCCTTATGAAGGTGATCCAGACGATGCAGAAGGCCCACAAAGTTAACAACTAATCTTCTTTTTCAATCACTTAATACCTTAATTCTCTGTATAATTAGCTCTTTTTTGCTACCTGGAGGTTTTGAATGACCGCGTTAATTGGAATTATCATGGGTTCAACATCGGACTGGGAAACCATGCAACATGCGGTGCATATACTTGAAAAATTTAATATTCCACATGAGGTAGAGGTCGTCTCAGCCCACAGAACCCCCGACAAACTGTTTCTTTATGCTGAAACAGCTGAAACGAAAGGCATTGAAGTCATCATTGCAGGTGCCGGCGGTGCCGCGCACTTACCGGGGATGACCGCCGCAAAAACGCAGCTTCCTGTTCTCGGCGTCCCCGTTCAATCAAAAGCATTAAACGGTATGGATTCTCTGTTATCCATTGCACAAATGCCCGCGGGCATTCCTGTTGGCACCTTAGCTATTGGTAAAGCCGGCGCTATTAATGCGGCTCTTCTGGCAACAGCAATCCTCGCTAATAAATACCCCAACTACAGTACCGCGCTGAAAGCCTACAGAGAAGAGCAAAGCAACAATGTGTTACAATCACCTGATCCACGTCGGACGCAGTCATGAAAATTGGCATTTTAGGCGGCGGACAATTAGCACGGATGCTCGCACTGGCAGGCTACCCGCTAGGATTGGACTTTGCCATCATCGACCCCAGTAACGATGCAGGTGCTATCGGCCTAGCTAACCATCTTCATGGCGCCTACGACGATGAATCCCTGTTACATGAATTAGCGCAACAAACCGATATTGTCACCTACGAATTTGAGAATGTACCCGCCAGTGTCGCTCAGTTATTAGCGCAGCATACCCAAATTGCACCTTGTGCTCGCGCTCTTGCAATCGCACAAGACCGATTGATCGAAAAAAAATTCTTTCACGACCTTAATATACCTACCACAAATTTTGCCGCAGTCAATTCACTTGACGATCTGGAACAAGCCATTAAAACCATTGGTTTTTCTGCCATCCTGAAAAGCTGTCGCATGGGTTATGATGGTAAAGGTCAGGTCCTATTACATGGTCCAGAGGATCTAGTCAGTGCCTGGAATTCAATGCGTAACAGTCCTTCCATTGTTGAAGGGTTTGTCCCCCATACCCGAGAAATTTCGATTATTGCCGCTCGTCGCCCCAATGGCGAAACCGTATTTTATCCGCTCTCAGAAAACAGCCATAGCCAAGGGATTTTAAGAGTGTCACGCTGTTGTATTGATGACCCAAAGCAACACGAAGCTGAGCAATATCTTGCCCGCATTATGGAAGAACTCGATTATGTTGGCACCATCGCTCTAGAGCTTTTCGAGGTTCAAGGGCAACTGCTAGCGAATGAATTTGCACCCCGCGTCCACAACTCCGGACACTGGACCATAGAAGGTGCTGAAACCAGCCAATTTGAGAACCATTTACGTGCTATTTTAGATTGGCCCCTAGGTTCAACTCAAGCTAAAGGCTATTCTGGCATGGTCAATTTTATTGGCGGTCTTCCTCCAACGGAACAAGTTTTAGCCATTAAAAATACACACCAGCACCTCTATGCTAAACAGCCTCGCCCTGGACGGAAAGTGGGTCATGCAACCATTAGAACGGACGACCCTGAATTATTCGAATCATCGTTAAAAAAACTAACACAATTAGCCGAACAAAACATAGCCTGAATTACTGCACGGAAAACCCAACATAAACCCGGCCCCTCTGGTTTTCTTCAATTTTAACAATAAATCGCTATGACACATATTTCAGAGTTTAAAACGCGACTGTTTACACAATATCTCGTACAAGGTCAAATTATCGCCTATCCAACAGAAGCCGTTTATGGTCTCGGTTGTGATCCTCTCAATGGCGATGCAGTCAGACAATTACTGACTCTTAAACAACGTCCCGTAGAAAAAGGACTCATCC
>MPSY01000267.1 GCA_001901525.1 Methylococcales bacterium OPU3_GD_OMZ
TATCAAAGAGAATTCTTGAATACCGGTGTTATATTTTAGTTACACGACAGGCCCATAAACGAAAAGCCGTCTTCAGTACCGCTAAACTGCGCGCTGTCTGGGGGTAAATCCTCCACCGATAGCCCTCCCACGGTAGATAAATTCTGGTTAATAAAACGATAAACCATATCGATCTGATGCATCCTTTGTGATCGCGAACCCATACTGGCCCAACTTTTATTCCCTAAACTAAACGCGTTAAAAGCCAAGACCATCATGATAGTAAACAGGGTCATTGCAATCAGCACTTCTATCAGCGTAAATCCTCTTTGGATCGACCCGCTTTTATTCATAGCCTTTCGTTAACATTAACCTGACTAATTCGATCTGGCGCTCTGACGGTGTACGCCCCCAAGCAACACGGACCGTCACTTCCTTTAAGTGCACGCCGTCCTTAACTGACCCTTGATCCAGAACATTTTCTAAAATGTGCCAGCGATACTTTTCAGCACTGATGCCACTGACCACCGGTCTGGCTTGGGTCTCTGAAATCTTCACCTCTTCTAACAAGCCATTAGCCAATTGAGCGGCTAATAAATAATCTTCAGATACCCCAGCGCTTCTCAATCCGGTGGCGAATATTTTCATAACGACCATGGTGGTAATCGCCATCATCGAAAAAGCAACCAAGACTTCGATCATTGAAAAACCAGCGCTTTTAACGGCCACCCCCTTCATGTTATGCCCCTAGCCTAGTGATTTTTCCGGTTAACCAATTCACGTCAATCTGTTTTTTATGGTTAGCTAATTCCAACAACACC
>MPSY01000268.1 GCA_001901525.1 Methylococcales bacterium OPU3_GD_OMZ
TGAGTCGTCTCCAGGCTCAAGTCAAGGAAAGTTATAGTAAATATATTATTCGTACTAACTCGTTAGCGGACTTGGTTAAAGAAACCCACGCCATCATGCAGGGTGATGAACAGTATCGGAGTATCCCTGAGAGTCAAATCACAGTGTCACAGTTGTTGTATTTGTTTAACAGCGCTAACCCAGAGGAGCGACGAGCCTTGGTGAGTGATGACTATAGCAAAAGCCATATTAGTATTCAGTTAAAAAATGCAGGTTCAAACGAGTATGCAGATTTTTTTGCAGGCATCCGAAAGGACATAAACAATGAATTTGATGCATTAAAAGACCGTTACCCTAATTTGGATGTTGAAATTACCGGTACTTTTGCAATGATGATGAGGCTTGCAGATGATTTAAGTAGGAACCAGTTCAAGAGTTTAGCCATAGCCGCTATAGTTATTAGTTGCTTGTTGATGGTGACACTGGGTTCACTGCAGGCTGGAGCTATGTCGATTGTCCCTAACTTAATCCCAGCCACTTTGGCGTTTGGCTTGATGGGTCTTTTCGGAATTCCACTTGACACCGATACTCTGATGATTGCGCCCCTGATAATAGGTATAGCGGTAGATGACACGATTCACTTTATTAGTCATTATAGAATGTCACTTGCTATAAATAATAACATGCGAATGGCCTTGATTGAAGCGATAAAAGAGGTAGGTCAGGCGGTAACTTTTACAACACTTATACTAGGTAGCGGCTTCTTTATGCTTACATTTAGTGATTATTTGGGTTTAGCTAAGATTGGTGGCTTTG
>MPSY01000029.1 GCA_001901525.1 Methylococcales bacterium OPU3_GD_OMZ
TGGCCGTTGGTGGTGGGAAATAGACAAAAAAGAATGCGGCTTTCATGCCGGGAATCTTAAATAAAAAATTACCTTCACCAAAACCTAGCCCTCAAAGAAATATTATGTCTAATAATAACCTAACCCTTCACCACGTTAGCCTATTGGTTCAAGATACCGAAACTTCCGTTAACTTCTACCAACGAATGTTAAACCTAGAGCGTATTACTCGCCCTGATTGGGAGTACCCAGGCGCCTGGTTTCAGATCGGCAACCAACAAATGCACCTTATTGAACTCAATAATCCAGATCCCATTACCGGTCGTCCGAAACACGGCGGCCATGACCGCCACGTTGCATTTACGGTGAGCAATATTGATCTCATCATAGAAAAACTTGATGAACATAACGTTGACTATAGCCTAAGCCGTTCAGGACGGCGTGCGCTGTTCTTCCGCGACCTTGATGCTAATGCTATTGAAATTTTTGAACAACCCTAAAGTTAACTAATGCCGAAAGCTGTGGTCATTATAACCACAGCTTTCTCTTAAAAAAGGTCCATTTTAAGGTCGATAATGCAATTGCTTTACGCGCTCTAGAATCGATTCGGCATGACTCTCATGATTCACCCCGTAGTAAGCTTCAACCAGTTCACCGGCTTTATTAATAATAAAGGTTGACCGAAGAATTGCCATCTTAGTTACACCCGCTCTTACTTTCTCACGCCAGACGTCATAATCTACACATAATTTACCGCTGGTATCAGACAATAAGGCAATATTTAACTTAAACTTTTTAATAAAATCCTGATGGCTTTCACAGCTGTCTTTACTGGCTCCTAATACAACGGTATCAAAACCGGAAAATTCATTTGCCAAACGAGTGAAATCATTCGCTTCAATCGTACATCCCGGCGTATCATCTTTAGGATAAAAATATAACACGACATTACGCTTACCCTGATAATCATCAAGACTAATAGTTTTACCGGCTTCATTCTCAACAGAAAACGCTGGTGCTTTTTGACCCTTTACTAACATAACCCCCCCATTATTTTTTCTTATAATTCACCTTTTGCAACGGTTATACGGTTAACACCGTCCTACTTATTTTCCTTACCAAAACAACATCCTGTCAATAACCTCCAATAAACCTTTATTGACGCTATAATTCCTCAACGTCACCCGCGACACCTATATAAACAGACGATGCTAAATTACGAAAGATACCATGCTCAATAACCCCCGGCATTGCATTCAAAGCATTATCTATTTCTTCAGCCGTTAACGATACGCCAAAATCAACATCCAAGACCAAATTACCATAACTCGTCGTAGCTAGCCCACTGTTATTGGCATTAGGTCGTAATAGACTCTGACCGCCTATTCGTCGTAATGCCTTAGCCACCAAGTGCCACGAAAAAGGAATAACCTCAACAGGGACGGGAAAACGTTCTCCTATCCGCTTAACACGCTTACTCTGGTCGATCAAAACGATAAATTTATCAGCTGCCGTCGCTAAAATCTTTTCCCGCACCAAATCAGCACCCTGGCCTTTTGATAAAACCAAATCATCGGTGACCTCATCAGCACCATCGACATAATAATCAAGCTGATCTAAATGCTCAATTGCAATGATTGGCAACCCTAAATTTTGAGCCTTTTGCATACTCACAATAGAACTTGCAACGGTCTGCACACCCAACCCTTCTTCATGATGTCGTTGGGCCAAGGCCTCAATAAAACAATCTGCACTTGACCCTGTCCCTAAACCAACGACCATACCATGACTGATGTCCATCGCAGCCTTTTTTGCCACCCGCTCTTTATCATTCATAAGTACTCCACAAAGCCATTTTTACAACATTTAATAAATCAAGGCTCAACACGATAAGTTTGTGAAAAAGTGTTTCCGTCAGTATCACTCACTTCAGCACGCAAATCACCGGATGACTGGGGGACAAAATAAAATCTGAAATTAGGGTCTGCACTAATTGCAATATCGGTCTTAGCGGTCAGTACCGGCTGACCATCAAAAGTTACCTTCACTTCTTCCACATAATAAGCGGGACGTATAAAGCGAGTGACCTGATCCATTTGCATCCCTGTAATATTAGGGTGACTGATTAGTAATTGCGCCAAATTTGGTTCATTGGACTGCGCCGTACCCGAGAGCTTAAACTTCATTCGTCCGAGTCGTTTCATTGCAGCATCCAGATCGGCACCAATCGGAGCTGAACACCCGCCACTCGCCTTAACAAACTTTTTCGCCATTATAAGCTGACCATCATTCATTTCTGCTATAGCACGCACATAACTGTAGCTATTAATCCGAAGACGCATCGCAACATCTGCTTTACCACTGAGGGGAGTAAAATTAAATTCAGCTGCAAACGGTGTTGGATTCTTATCCACAATCAAGGTGATTTTTTTAATATATTTATCATTGGTCTGATTAATTTTACTCGTTATCCTAATTGGAACCAAAGCCGCATCTTCCGCACGATAAGGTGCCTCAATAGCAATAATATTCTCAGTTTCACTGATCGAACGGTCCGCAAAGAACTGCGTCTTCAATTCATTTTTCCAAACCGTATCGTCAACACCTGCAGAAACGGCATTAACAAAAAACATTGCCAAGAAACTTACAATTACTCTTACCATTTTCATAATCAATCCCCTTTACTTATTAATCTTCCCATTCTAATTCTGCAAAAACGAGCGTTATATTTTTTTTATGGAAAGCATCAAATAATGCCCATCGTCCCGTTGCCATTTGACCCACCTCAGCGATAGCCTGTTCAATAAACTTTCCCTGTCTTATCATTGATCGCACTTCCTTCAATAACATAGTCAAATAATCCTCTTGTGGTTTCAGTGCGGCCGGCCAATCCCCCATAACCGGACCATGACCCGGCACAACACGTCTAACCTTTAGAGCTGATAACGCTTTCAATTCTCTTAACCACCCTTTCAGGCTTCCATCAATCACAGGCAAATGCTCAACAAACAATAAATCTGACAACCATAACGTCTGACTGTTCTTATCAAGTACAGACAAATCATTGTCCGTATGCGCACTCCCATGTGCGGTCACTGTTAATAATCGATGACCCAAATCTAAAGTTAAAGAATCTGTCACTTCAATATCTGGCAAGACAATATCTTTTGGTGCTAACTTAACCCCCAATTGTTCTTCAGAACGTTGTAGATAAAAACCACCACGCGCCTGCATCGCACGCGCCAGATTCTTATGCCCGATAAATTGCACGCCTCTCCCTTTAAAACTACGATTGCCAAAAATATGATCAGGATGCACATGACTATTAATGACATAACAAATCGGCACATCGGTAATTTTCTCAATCGTATTCTTAAGTAAAAGACCTTGTTGAGGGTTGCCTCCTGAGTCCAACACTGCAACACATTCTTTACCTACCACAAATCCAATATTGGCTATGGCACCATGATTGTCCCTATTAGGTAATTCATGATGCCCAAAATGAAAATACAGCCCCGGTGCTATCTTTTGCACCTCAAGAGTTTCTTTTGTCTTAGCTTGGCATTGCACAGCGAACAAGCCCAGACATAGGCCCAAACTGACAATCCATATACATTTCATTTCGAACTCATCTCCTTGTGATGACACAATTCTAAAAAAGCTTTTACTGCTCGCGATTGAATAGCGTCTTTCGGCGCGATAATATTCAAATGCCAAAGCAATCCACTGGGTGAATTCAATCGACGAGCAACCAATCCTTCTCGCTCATAACGCAAAGCCTGAGAAGAAGAAAAGCCAATACCTAAGCCCGCCCTTACTGCTTCCTTGATACCTGAAACCCCCATCACCTCAATATTCACAGGGATCACCAATTTTGCTTTAGACAAGGCTCTTTCTAAAACCTGACGCGCCCCTGATTCTGGCTCGCGCCAAATAACCGGATATTTAATTAATGCCTGTAGCGGTACCGAATCTGGATACAACGTTGCAAGCTCATGGCCTTCGGGTAAAACCAAAACAATTTCATCCTCTTGCCACGGCAATAATTGATAATTCTTAGGCAACAATTCCCGTTCAATCGGCCCCTCAATAAATCCTAAATCAAGACTACTTAAGTTATTAAGAATTTCATGCGTATTCCCCGTTTTCATAAAAACTTGCACACCGTGATGAAGCGTTTGTAATTGCACGACATATTTGGGCAAATAAAAACTAGCTATCGTCATCGTTGAACCAATTCGTATCATCCCTGCATTAATTTTCTGCAAACAACGAATAAACTCATTTGCCTCATTAAAACTTTTCTCAAAATTAGAAGCATGCTCTAACAAACTCTCCCCCACGGGAGTTAAAACAATACGATGCCCTTCACGCTCATACAGCGGTTCACCCACGGCTTCTTGCAATAATTTTAATTGCCCTGACACCGCAGGTTGCCCAATATTTAATGACTGTGCCGCACGAGTAATGCTACAAAATTTAGCGACGACACTAAAAGTCAGTAAATGCTGTGGATTTAACATAAAAACACTTTAAATAAGGGTAACTAACAATAAACTAAACCATCTTCACTATATCATTTTTAATGATAGAAACGTCATAAATAATGACTTGAAAGCAATGTGTGATCTACTGTAAAGTTTACCGATTTTTTAGCATAAGTCGTTATATTTGCTAACCATTTCATAGCTATTAGGGGACCTGAGTGGCAACCATACACATTGATGCAGATCAAATCGTCAAAAAGAAACGTAAAGGCCGAAAAGGCCATTCCGTTGATTTCTCAGCCCTTGGTGAGATTCAAGGCCTTTTAGGGAATGAACCGCGCCGTTCCGACTTACTGATTGAACATCTACATAAAATTCAGGACCGCTACCATCATCTTTCTGACAAACACTTAACCGCCTTAGCGCATGAAATGAACCTATCGACCGCAGAAGTCTTTGAGGTTGCCAGTTTCTATCACCATTTTGATGTTGTTAAAACGGGAGAAAAACCACCGCCACCCTTAACCATTCGTGTTTGTGAATCTATTTCTTGCGAGTTAGCCGGTGCTAAAAAATTGCTCACTACCCTCCAAAAAACACTGGGTGACAATGTCCGTATACAACCGGTTCCCTGTGTGGGACGTTGTCAAGAAGCACCCGTTACGGTTGTCGGTCAAAACCCAATTGCCACAGCAACGGTCGAAAAAACTATGGCTGCCATTGATACTAATCAAACTAACGCCCCGATAGCCAACTATATTAACCGTGAACAATATGAACAAGAGGGCGGTTACCAAACATTACAAAGTTGCCTCGATGGTCAACGTGACCCCGAACATATCATTACCGTCATGGAAAATTCTGGCTTACGCGGTTTAGGCGGCGCAGGTTTTCCTGCAGGCAAAAAATGGCGCATCGTTAAAAGCTACCGGGGCCCGAGAATGATGGCCATTAATATCGACGAAGGCGAACCCGGCACTTTTAAAGATCGTCACTATCTTGAAAAGGACCCACACCGATTTATTGAAGGCATGTTAATTGCCGCCACTATTGTTGATTGTGCTGAAATTTATATTTATTTACGGGACGAATACGCCGGTTGCCGACACATTCTGACCCAAGAAATTCAGAATTTAAAAAACAACCCGCCGTCTTCATCCCATCAACTGCCTGATATACAACTACGTCGAGGGGCCGGTGCTTATATCTGTGGCGAAGAATCTGCCATGATCGAATCCATAGAAGGTAAACGCGGTATGCCGCGTCTGCGCCCCCCTTATTTAGCCGAAATTGGTTTATTTAACCGACCCACGCTTGAACACAATATGGAGACCGTTTACTGGGTTCGAGATATTATTGAAAAAGGCCCTGAATGGTTTAGTTCGCACGGCCGTCATGATCGCAAAGGTTTGCGCTCCTTTTCCGTTTCCGGACGCATACAAAAACCCGGTGTTCACCTCGCCCCAGCCGGCATCACCATCAAAGAATTGATCGAAGAATACTGTGGCGGCATGCTACCCGGACATCAATTTTACGGTTACTTCCCCGGTGGGGCTTCCGGTGGAATTTTACCTGCTTCTATGGGCGATATCCCCCTCGACTTTGATACGCTCAATCAATACGGATGTTTTATCGGATCTGCTGCAATCATTATTTTTTCCGACCAAGATAGTGCTAAAGACTGCGCTATCAACGCCATGAAATTCTTCGAAGAAGAATCCTGTGGTCAGTGTACGCCTTGTCGCGTAGGCACCACTAAAGCCGTAGGACTAATGGAACAACCCCAATGGGATACAGACCTACTGGAAGAACTCTCATCAGTCATGTGCGATGCTTCAATCTGTGGCTTAGGGCAAGCCGCACCTAATCCATTACGCAGTATTATCAAATACTTCCCTGACGAATTAACACCTTCATAAAATCAATACCACGACTATGGCCGCTAACCCAGAAATCACAAAAACAACCACCATCACCTTCTCACTGGACGGGGATCACATAGAAGCCGTTGCCGATGAAACTATTCTCGAGGCGGCAATAAGACACGGTAAAGAAATTCCTCATCTGTGCTACAAAGAAGGCTTAAGAGCCGATGGAAACTGCCGCGCTTGCGTGGTTGAAATCGAAGGAGAACGTGTTTTAGCTCCCTCTTGCTGCAGAACGCCTACTGAAAACATGCACGTCAAAAGCCAGAGCGAACGAGCAGTTAAATCACAGAAAATGATTCTTGAGCTCTTACTATCAGATATGCCAGAGCAAGGCCCCTCCCCTTACAAAAAAAATTCTGAGTTAGACCTCTGGGCTAATAAATTAGACGTCGCAACCCCTCGGTTTCCTAGCCGTGCACAGCCTAAAGCTGACACCTCACACCCCGCGATGACGGTGAACCTAGATGCTTGTATCCAATGTACACGGTGCGTTAGGGCTTGTCGCGAAGAACAAATGAATGATGTTATTGGCTACGCCAACCGTGGCAAACATTCCGAAATTGTCTTTGATATCGCAGACCCTATGGGAGCCAGTAGTTGTGTAGGTTGCGGTGAATGTGTTCAGGCCTGTCCGACCGGCGCCCTGATGCCAGCTCATAATGTTGGTCTAGAAGCAATCAACAAGACTGTTGATTCAACCTGCCCTTACTGCGGCATCGGTTGCTTAATCAAATACCATGTCAAAGACAATAAAATCATGTACACCGAAGGTCGTGACGGTTACACCAATCACCACCGGTTATGCGTTAAAGGTCGCTTCGGGTTTAATTATATTGATAACCCTCTGCGACTAACAACCCCGCTAATCCGACGTGAAGGTATTGCTAAAAGCACCGAACTTCTGGATCCCGATAATATTCATGACTTCTTTCGCGAAGCCAGTTGGGAAGAGGCCCTTGATTTTGTCGCCCATGGTTTTTTATCTATCCGCGACAATATCGGCAACAATGCTTTAGCAGGACTGGGTTCAGCTAAAGGCAGTAACGAAGAAGCCTATCTTTTTCAGAAACTAATTAGAACTGGATTTGGCTCAAACAATGTCGATCATTGCACGCGACTTTGCCATGCATCATCGGTTGTCGCCTTATTGGAATGTCTCGGCAGTGGTGCGGTTTCAAATCCTATATCCGATGTCAGTGATGCCGAAGTTATTATCATTATTGGCTCAAACCCAACAGTCAATCATCCCGTTGGCGCCACCTTTATGAAAAATGCCAGTAAAAATGGCACAAAAATAATCTTAATCGACCCGGCCAAAACCGATATCGCCAAATACGCGTCCCATTCTCTACAATTCAGGCCTGATACCGATGTCGCCTTACTCAATGCCATGATGTATACCATTTTGGAAGAGCAACTCCAAGATAATGATTATATTCATACCCACACTGAGAATTTTGAGGTCATGAGCGATCATGTCGCCGATTACAGCCCTGAAAAAGTGGCACCTATCTGCGGTATTGCTGCCGAAACCATTCGAGAAGTTTCCAGGCTCTATGCAAAGTCAAAGGCTTCTATGATTTTATGGGGCATGGGTGTTTCTCAACATATCCATGGAACCGATAATGCGCGCTGTCTAATCTCACTGGCTTTAATGACTGGCCAAATAGGAAGACCCGGCACAGGTCTACACCCTCTAAGAGGTCAAAACAACGTTCAAGGCGCCTCCGACGTAGGGCTTATCCCCATGGTTTTCCCTGATTATCTCCCAGTCAGTGATCCTGAAAACCGTGAAAAATTTGAACAACTGTGGCAAACACCACTCAGCGCCGACGCTGGACTCACGACCGTAGAAATGATTCATGAAATCCTACACGGTAATGTTCACGGTATGTATATTGAGGGTGAAAACCCAGCGATGTCCGACCCGAACCAGAACCATGCCAGAAAAGCCTTTGCCGCCCTCAATCATTTAGTTGTTCAGGATATTTTTCTAACCGAGACCGCTGGTTTTGCAGATGTTATCCTGCCGGCTTCAGCTTTCTACGAAAAAGATGGAACTTTTTCCAATACTGACCGACGCGTTCAAATGGGCCGCCAAGCTGTGACTCCGCCGGGTCAAGCAAAACAAGACCTATGGATTATTCAGGAAATAGCCAACCGAATGGGCCTGAACTGGAACTATCAAGGCCCCGAAGATGTATTCAATGAAATGCGATTAGCCATGGACAGTATTGCGGGCATGACTTGGGAGCGTCTAGAGCATGAAGATTCACTGACTTACCCACTTGAACAGGAAGGCGATCCTGGGCAGCCAATTATTTTTACCGATGGATTCCCAACCGTGACCGGACGAGGAAAGTTTGTCCCTGCATCCTACACGCAGGCAGATGAACTCCCTGATGAACACTTCCCTTTTATTTTTATTACCGGCCGACAACTTGAGCACTGGCATACTGGCAGCATGACTCGGCATTCAGAAACATTAAATGCCTTAGAACCCGATCCTGTGGCCTCACTCCACCCAGAAGACCTAGCAAGGTTAGACATCAAAGCCGGAGAGATCATTACTTTAGAATCAAAACGGGGTAAATTATCCGCCTATGCCAGAGCAGAAACGGGCATTCAAAAAGGGACTATTTTTATGGCTTTTTGCTACAATGAGGCCAGTGCTAATTTACTCACTAATGAAGCTCTCGACCCAGCGGCTAAAATACCAGAATTCAAATTTTGCGCGATTAAAGCCTATGCAGGCACCCGAATAGGCACTCGAATTCATTAGGAAATTAAAATTTGTAAACCATATAGATACTCATTAAAAGGTACTGTTACTCACAGTACCTTTTAATTGTGCTAAACGGAAAAACTCTCTCCACAACCACAGGCATCTTTCACATTAGGATTATTAAAAACAAAAGCTTCGTTAATGCCTTCTTGCCGATAATCCAACTCTAACCCTTTAATAAAAGAAAGATGTTCTTCACTGACAATAACTTTAACCCCATAACCTTCATGAATTGAATCACTGTCAGTTAACACATCTGCGTAGGCTAAAGTATAGGCGTACCCTGTACAGCCAGACTCTTTAACACCTAACTTCAATCCTAAGCCGTGACCCCGTTGTTCTAATTGACGCTTAATCTGTGTGGCTGCTCGCTCAGTTAATGTAATGGAATTATTCACAATACCTCACTTGTAAATCTCACTTTATAAAAAAACAATATTAAATTATACGTTAAATTTTACTTTTAATAATCAATGTTTTACTAGTAATGCCTCAAAATACTTAAGCATGATTGACGATCGATTTAAGTAAAATAATAAATTGATCGATTTCATCTTTCGTATTCATTTCTCCTAAACTAACCCTGACGGCACTTTTTGCTAAGGCCTCATTGACGCCCATTGCCATCAAAACATGACTGGCTTGACCGCCATTGGCACAGGCCGAACCACTCGACACGGCACAAGCCTTTTTATCTAATTGCATTAACATCATCTCGCCATCTGTTTTAGGTATAGCAAATTGCACCGTATTCGGTAATCGTTTGACCTGTTCGGAAAATAGCATGACGCCCGGAATCTGACTGCGTAATTGTCCTTCCAAATAGTCTCTCAATTGTTTTAAAAACTCACTCCTTGTCATTAATGATTGCTGAGCAATTTCTGCCGCTTTGCCAAAACCAATAATGGCGGGCACATTCTCTGTTCCTGCTCTTACACCATGCTCCTGAGACCCGCCAAACAATAACGGCGTTAATAGCTCAGGATTACGCGCCACTAAAGCACCAACACCCTTAGGCCCATAAATTTTATGACTGGAAAGGGAAATCATATCAACATTTAATGTTGCTATATCAACGGGTATTTTACCTAAGGCCTGGACGGCATCCGTATGTAAAATTATGGCTGAATGAATGGCTTTAAAGTACTCTGATAACTTAGCAATCGGTTGAATAACACCGGTTTCATTATTAGCCATCATCACTGAAACAAAATTTAACCCCGCCCCCAACCTTGATGGCGCTATCTCAAAATCAACCAGTCCCTGACTGTCTACATCTAAATATTCAATCGCCAAAGGGTCTTTCAACGATAACGCAGCTGCTAATACTGATGGATGCTCTGTTTTGGGAATAAAAATTTTTTTTACCTGAGAATTGACGAATAATCCCTTAATAGCTAAGTTATTAGCCTCTGTCCCGCCACTGGTAAAAATAACTTCAGACGGCTCCGCACCTACCAATGCTGCGATCTGACACCGTGCAGTTTCAAGCGCACTACGAGCCACTCGGCCTAGCCGATAAAGACTGGATGGGTTACCATAAATAGAGGTCATATAAGGTTGCATTGCCTCTAAAACCCTTTGATCTACAGGCGATGTTGCATTATGGTCAAGGTATATCATTGGTTAGCAAACTTTTGGATAAAAACTCCTTAGTACCATTCAATTAATAAAAATGACTCATTTTAGGCGTCCCCTGAACCATCATCAATCTCATGAACTTCTAACTCAGGAATAGGTTCTTCCTTATATTCAATACCGGCTTGATTAAGAACCTTCTTCATGCCTTCGATTTGACCATCCAATAGATGAATATGATCCAACATTTGATTAATTGCATTAGAAACCGGGTCAGGAATGCCGTTCGTGGCACCATAAGCATCAAAACCCATTTTATTGGCGATAGCATCACGTTTCGCACTGGGCTTCTTAGACCGCCTCTCAACAACATAGGCCGGAATACCAACAACCGTTGCGCCTTTGGGAACATCTTTCAATACCACTGAATTTGAGCCAATTCGAGCATTCTTTCCAACAACAATAGGACCTAAAACCTTAGCGCCGGCACCAATAACAACCCCAGCTTTTAAACAAGGGTGTCGATTACCTTTTTTCCAAGCAGTCCCCCCTAACGTTACCCCATGATATAAGGTGCAATCATCCCCAATAATAGCGGTCTCACCGATCACCACCCCCATACCATGATCAATAAAGAAACGCCGACCAATTTGAGCACCGGGATGAATTTCTATACCGGTGACCCAACGCGATAAATGCGCTACAAATCGCCCTAGCCACTTAAACCCCATTCCCCATAGCCGATGACTCAAGCGATGTAATAATACGGCATGAAAGCCCGGATAAGCAGTGACAACCTCCCAAACTGAGTGCGCTGCAGGATCGCGACCAAAAACACAATCAATATCTTCTTTTATTCGATTAAACATGAAATACCCTACTGTTTACGACCTTGTGACATTCGCAAAATACCGCGCAGAATATCTACTTCTCGAGTAGACAAACGACTTCGACTATATAACCGTCGAAGCCGGCGCATCACTGAATTAGACTGACCTGATTGAATAAAATCAATAGCCGTCAATGTTTCCTGCAGATGTTGATAAAAACCTTCTATTTGTGCAGAGGTAGCTAAAGGTTCAGGCGCTGACACGGCCTCCTCTTCGATTTGCTGACTGGCCTTGGAAAACAATTCATAGGTAAATACCTGAACCGCTGCGGCAAGGTTCAGTGAACTAAAATCCTTATTACACGGAATGCGAATCAAATACTGGCAACAATCCAGTTCCGCATTAGTCAACCCGGAATTTTCTCGTCCAAAAACTAATGCAACCTGATTATTATGAGCATCTTTTAACGCTTGTTCTGCACATTGTTTGGCCACTAAGGTTGGCCAGCCAATCGTTCTATCACGCGCACTTGCACCCATGACTATTTCACAATCAGCAACTGCTTCGGTTAATGTGTCACAAATAACAGCGGAGGCTAAAATATCATCGGCACCCGATGCCCGTGCGGTTGCATCCGCACTCGGAAATATCTTGGGTTTGACTAAATATAATTGAGACAATGCCATGTTCTTCATCGCACGCGCAATTGCTCCAATATTTCCAGGGTGCGAGGTTTCAACTAAAACAATTCTGATATTGGCTAACAAGGTTATTTCCTTACGCGAAATGTACAAATTCTACCAAAATATTTGTTATCCTATACGGTTTTTATAACCATGTAATTTCTATTATGCATCCAATGTTAAACATTGCTATTCGAGCTGCTCGAAGTGCTGGTGAGTTAATTCTACGCTCTACAGATAATATTGGTGCCTTAAAAGTACACCAACAAAGCAAAAAAGATTTTGCCTCTGAAATAGATAAATCCGCTGAACGCGAAATTATCCGAATCATCAACAGCGCCTATCCAGATCACAGTATTATTGCCGAAGAAAGTGGGCACCACCCTGGAAATGACTTTGTCTGGATTATTGACCCGCTTGATGGTACAACCAATTTTCTACATGGCTTTCCGCAATACTCAATTTCCATTGCCTTAACCCATAAAGGAAAACTCACGCAGGGCGTCATTTTCGACCCGTTAAGAGATGAGTTGTTTTGTGCCAGCCGCGGCGCCGGCGCTTTGCTCAATAACCGAAAAATTCGTGTCTCCCAACAAACACACCTACAAGGGTCACTGCTAGGGACCGGATTCCCTTTCAAACATCAACAGTATCTTGATGTTTATTTAGAAATGTTTAAAGCATTACATACCGATTCTGCAGGGATCCGTCGTACCGGTTCTGCAGCCTTAGACTTAGCCTACTTGGCTGCAGGCCGATTGGATGGTTTCTGGGAAATTGGCTTGCGTCCGTGGGACATGGCAGCAGGGATCTTATTAATACAAGAGGCTGGCGGAGTCGTGACCGACTTCTCTTTCGACCACCACTTTATGAAAAGCGGTAATATTATTGCGGGCAATCCCAAAATGCATCAAATTATTTACAATGCGATCAATCCACATATTACTGATGCCTTAAAATAATCAGCTGATTGCGTCTCAAATAAAGGTATCCGGATATTCGGTTGATTACGACACCGGCAAAGCATACATGACCGCATCCTCACGACCATGCTCACTCGGATAATAGGCTTTCCTTTCACCTATTTTCTTGAAACCATACTTTTTATAAAGTGCAATCGCAGGTTTATTTGTTTTCCTCACTTCTAAAAGTAACGTATCAACAATCTTCTTTTCTCTAGCAATTGCAATAATTTGATCTAATAAGCGCGCGCCCCATCCGCCGCCTTGCGCATCGGGACTCACACAAAGATTCATAATATGCGCCTCATCAATACCAATAGCTAAAATCGCATAGCCGAAAACATCATGCTCATTCTCACAGACCCAACAAAAGTAGCCTGGAACAACCATGCAATCGACCAAGATCCCACGAGTCCAAGGGTATTTGTAAACAGTCTGCTCAAGCGCAAAAACAGCATCAATGTCTGCTGTTTCCATTTTACGGATACGCTTCAAGCTTTCCGGATCCACTGAGCCTGGAAAAATTTTGGCATAAAAATCTCTATCCGCATCAGATATGAAGAATTTCTTGACTTGTTCAATCAAAATTTGGCCAATTAATTTACGCCGTTCTTCAAACAATTCAACACCACCTGTAAATCTAACCATGTTTTTCGTTTCTCTAAAGGTTCCCGTAACAAATAGGCTGGGTGTAAAATTGCAACCAGCGGAATTTCATTACGGTAATGTATTTTTCCACTCAACTGACTCAATGGACTGTCGGTCGCAAGCAATGCTTTTGCAGCAACTTCACCCACCGCCAAAATCACCTTGGGTTGAACCAATTTTATTTGCTGTTCTAAATAAACCAGACACTCATTCACTTCAAACTGTGTCGGGTCTCGCTCTTCAGGTATCTTACATTTTATAATATTTGTCAGATAAACCGCTTCACGCGCCCAACCCATTGCCCTAATCATTTCTGTTAACAACTGACCGGATTGACCGACAAAAGGAGCGCCTAACTGATCCTCTGTTTCATCCGGGGCACCGCCAATAAACATCAAATCGGCATGACTATTACCCTCACCCACTAACGCCTGGACTCGGTTTTGACAAACTGTACATCGTCGACAATCTGTCACATTATCGGTAAGTACTTGCCAGTTTCGGCTGTCACTAGCACCGACATAACGCTCTTTTTCTAACGACTCTAAAAGAACGTGATCATTTAGCAACTCTGATTCAATGACTGAACAATAGTCGCGTGGAACCCAAACTTCAATTCCCATAATTGCTAAAAATTTAAGCCGCGTCCTTTCTTTCACACCGTCTCCTACCGGTTAAACAGTCCCTTTTTGCGGGTGCGATCTAATATCGGAAGATTGAATCTTATTAATTGCATTAATATAGGCTTTTGCAGAAGCAATCACAATATCAGTATCTGAACCTAAACCATTGACAATTTTACCATCTTGCTCCAAACGAACGGTAACTTCGCCTTGTGCGTCAGTGCCATCGGTTATATTGTTTACTGAATATAGCCTGAGCGCTGCATGATTATCGACTAACTTGTCAACCGCTCTAAGGCTTGCATCTACCGCCCCACTGCCTTCTGCATCGGCAGAAACTTCACGCTCATTTATACTTAATGTCACATAGGCTGTAGGAATTTCTCCGGTTTCGGAACAGACCTTTAAGGCAATAAACTTAATTGCATCATCCAAATCAACGCTCGCCTCAGAGATTAACGCTTGTAAATCCTCGTCAAAAATATCATGTTTCTTATCGGCTAACTGCTTAAACTGAAAAAAGACATCATTCAACTCTTCCTCACTGGAAAAATCGATCCCAAGTTCACTCATGCGTGTTTTAAAAGCATTACGTCCAGAATGCTTTCCCAAAACCATACGGTTTGCTGACCACCCTACATCTTCAGCACGCATTATTTCGTAGGTTTCTCTATTCTTTAAAACCCCGTCTTGATGAATGCCGGCTTCATGAGCAAAAGCATTAGCTCCGACAATAGCTTTATTAGGCTGCACAGGGAATCCCGTAATACTGGAGACTAACTTTGAACAGGTTAAAATTTCTCGTGTATCCAAAGTGGTTTCACATGAGAAGACATCTTGTCGTGTCCGTACCGCCATCACCACCTCTTCAAGTGAGGTATTACCGGCTCTCTCACCCAGGCCATTAATCGTACATTCAATTTGTCTGGCACCATTAATCACCGCAGACAAGGAGTTAGCAACGGCTAATCCCAGATCATTGTGGCAATGTACTGAAAATATCGCCTTATCCGAATTTGGAATTCGTTCAATCAAGTTCTTTATCGTAGTTCCAAATTGATCCGGTACACTGTAGCCCACCGTGTCTGGAATATTTAACGTCGTTGCACCCGCATCAATCACAGCTTCAAGAATACGGCACAGAAAATCTTCTTCCGAACGGCCTGCATCTTCAGGTGAGAACTCAACATTATCAGTATACCGCCGCGCGCGCTTAACCGCTCTGACCGCGTACTCAATGACTTCATTCGGTTGCATATTCAACTTCACTTGCATATGAATGGGTGAAGTTGCTATAAAAGTATGAATTCTTGAACTATTTGCATGCCGGAGTGCTTCACCGGCACGGTCAATATCTCTATCCAGAGCTCGTGACAAACCACAAACGGTACTGTCCTTAATAACGTCGGCTACGGCTTTTACTGCTTCAAAATCACCAATACTCGCAGCCGGAAAACCAGCCTCCATCACATCAACTTTCAAGCGCTCCAAGGCCTTAGCTATCCTAACCTTTTCATCTTTATTCATTGATGCGCCCGGGCTTTGTTCGCCATCACGCATGGTGGTATCAAAAATTATTAACTTATCTTTCATGAGAACTCCATTCATGAAGAAACTTTAGTTTTAGACTGAAAAAAAGGACCTGCGTTGCGAGCTGAGTTTCTTATATTAGGACACAACACCCAAGCACGGTTAATAGACTCAATTACTAACTCATCCTAGTTCTTCTTAGCCATCCGTCTTTGCCGTGCTAGAAGCGCCACAATAGGGCCTGAAACGGCATAACTCATCGCCATTAAAAACAACATGATTGCAGGTTCTGCAAAGATAATACCTATCACCAGCATAACACCAATAGTCACTACAAAACTGACACGGCTTTTAACGTCTATATCTTTAAAGCTGTAATAAGGAAAATTGCTGACCATCAACAACCCTGTCATGATTGCTAGGAGTAAAGCAAAATATCTAAATGCACCTTCATCAAAGCCAAAACTATAAGCTTCACTAATCCAAATATAACCGGCTATTATTGCCGCTGCCGGCGGGCTTGGAAGCCCTTGAAAATAACGTTTATCAGCCACTTCTAGCTGCGTATTAAAACGCGCCAACCGCAGAGCACCGCCAGCAGCATGAACAAAGGCTGCAAACAACCCCAACTGCCCAAGTTCAGAAAAAGCCCACAAATACATAATTACTGCTGGAGCAATGGCAAAAGAAGTTACATCAGCCATACTGTCGTACTGCGCACCGAACTCACTTTGCGTATTAGTAATACGCGCCACACGACCATCCATACCATCTAAAATCTGTGCTACAAAAATGGCTGCAGCTGCTGCTGAAAATTCACCATGAATTGCTGAAACAATGCCATAAAATCCAGAAAATATTGCTGCAGTAGTTAATAGATTCGGTAATAAAAAAATACCACGCTGCCGAATTGTTAGTTTTTTTGATTTCATATTTTTTTAAAGTTTAGAAAAATACTTTCAGCTAAAACTTCAACCATAACGGACAACTTATTAGCTTGCCCGTTCGGTTAAGTATTCGCAGATTAATGCTGAACGTCTATGCGTGCACCCTTAGTCTGTCCAAGTTCTTCTAGCATTTCGTTGAACCAGTCTAAATCTAAATCAAATGGCTTACCGCCCTTAATACGAGGGAACTCAATGGCCCGCAAGATATTACCCTGATCTTCATCATGCCCCATTACACCGGACTCACTGCGTAAAGCACATTCAACCGCCAAATCCGCACAGGATTTAATTAAGCGAATGTCCTCAGCATTAGAGGCAGAAGCGCGGCCAAAATAACCCGACTTCTGAATCAGTGTTTTTTCTGCACCAATCATTTTAGAAAATTGCTCACCAAACCACTTACCCGGATTAACAGCATCTAATTTAATATGACCGAATGCATCACGCGGCACTTCTTCGCCATTAGCCTGCATCTCTGCAATAATTGCTTCAACCCCCGCACCTTCGGATATAAAAATATTAATACAATCAACATCGTCCATAATATTACGTAAACGCCTAGCTTCTTCTGCAAAATCTATTTCCATTTCTGGAATATAAACACCGTGCACCTCATAACTATCACGGTTAAGCCCTAAACTCGGTAACCATTGGCGCTGACCTAATAATTTCCGATATTCCAGTGCTGTCGCCGCCGTCAACCAACCACAATTCCGGCCCATGACCTCATGAACAATCAGCATTCTTGGGTTCGAGTTATTTTCTGCTACCACATTCTGAAAATAACGCGCCCCTTGCTCTGCAGCGGTCCAAGCACCGAGTGATTGCTTAATTGGAAAAACATCGTTATCTACCGTTTTCGGCAGCCCTATAACAGTCAAACCGTAATCATTATCCGCTAAGAATGCGGCTAAATCTGCTGCTGCCGTATTCGTATCATCACCGCCAATCGTATGTAAAACATCAACACCGTCTTTAATGAGTTGATCGGCTGCAACTTTCTGAGGATCCTGTCCTTCTTCAACTAATCCTCGAGCCACACAGTCTTTAATATTGGTTAATTTGACTCGACTATTACCAATCGGTGAGCCACCAAAATCATGTAACAACCCTGCATTCTCTCTAATCTCAGGTGTTACCGTATAATAATCGCCTAATAATAAGCCTTTATAGCCGCTGCGGTAACAAATAATTTCAATGGAAGGATCAATTTCACTGTAACGCTCAATCAAACTCCCAATAGCAGAACTAAGACAAGGGGCAAGGCCGCCTGCGGTAAGAATCGCAATTTTTTTTGGTTTACTCATATCTCTTCAATCTTTTAATTAAATTTAAAACGCTTTATAAAACAGTAAAAACAAGACCCGCTTAAAAAAACTTAAGCCCGGAAGTCCTCAACAGTTATTAATTTTTTGACTTATCTACAATTTTATTGGCGCTAATCCAAGGCATCATGTCACGCAGGCTCTTCCCAACTAATTCAATCGGGTGCTCTGCATTTAAACGTCGCTGGGCTGTCATTTCCGGATAGCCTGTCTGCCCTTCCATAATAAAACGTTTCGCATAATTACCCTGCTGAATATTCTGTAAAGCTTCCCGCATAGCGCGGCGACTTTCTTCATTAATGACTTTAGGTCCAGTGACATACTCACCGTATTCAGCATTATTTGAAAT
>MPSY01000155.1 GCA_001901525.1 Methylococcales bacterium OPU3_GD_OMZ
GCAGTTCTGATTGAGAGCTTGAAGCTACCTGCAGACTATTTTGACGAGGATTAACTGCGTATTCCGGTGCAAGGTTGCCACTGATTCCGGTGCAAAGTTGCCACCCAAACCATTTTAAAGTTGCCACCGATTCCGGTGAAAGTTGCCACCCTTTTTAGGGGTAAATAAACAGGCATGGGATAACCAAGGTACGCTGAAACTTTTCATTAAAGTGAGGAGTTAGGTATGCCAATGAAGAGGTTGTCTATGAGAACAATAAGAGAAATACTCCGCCTTAAAACTAGCGGGATGAGCAATCGCCAGATTGCCAAAAGCTGCGGCATCAGTCGCCCGACTGTAGGTAAGTACCTGGATCGTATTGCCGGGTCAGAATTAACATTACCTCAACTGAGTAATTTAAGTGATTTCAAGCTTAAGAAGCTACTTTACCCTGAGGCTGTGGTCGTCACTAATTCAAAACGTTCCGTTCCAGACTGGGGCATTATCTATACTGAATTAAGTCGTAAGAATGTCACTTTATTTCTTCTTTGGGAAGAATACCGTGCAGATCATGAGAATGGCTATCAATACAGCTGGTTTACTGAACAATATCGAAAATGGGCGGGTAAACTAGATTATGTAATGCGCCAGCACCACAAAGCAGGTGAGAAGTTATTTGTTGATTATGCGGGGCATACAATACCCATTGTTAATCAACATACGGGAGAAATAACAAAAACACAGATATTTGTTGCCGTACTGGGGGCTTCTAATTACACCTATGCCGAAGCAACAATGACACAGGGCTTGCAGGACTGGATAGGCTCCCATCAGCGCGCATTCAATTTTCTAGGCGGCGTTACAGAGGTTATTGTGCCTGATAACTTGAAAAGTGGCGTCAATAAGCCACATCTCTATGAGCCTGATATTAATCCAACTTATCACGAGTTTGCACGTTACTATAATGTTGCCATCATACCCGCTCGTGTGCGTAAGCCTAAAGATAAAGCAAAAGCGGAAGTTGGCGTTCAGATTGTTGAGCGCTGGATTTTGGCAGCATTGCGTAATCATACTTTTTTCTCACTTTCCGAGTTAAATCAGGCCATTAATAAATTATTAGTGCGTCTGAATAATCGGCCCTTCAAAAAACTACCCGGGTGCCGAGAAGGTATGTTTGTCACGCTGGACCGACCTTCGTTAAAGCCATTACCCCTAGCGCCTTATGTCTATGCGGAATGGAAGAAGGTACGGGTCCATATGGATTATCATGTTGCGATAAACGCTCATTATTACTCGGTTCCTCACGCATTAGTGAAAAAAGAATTGGATGCACGCATAACGGAGCATACCGTTGAGTGTTTTTACAAAAATGAACGCGTTTCTAGTCATCTTCGTTCTTTACATAAGAGTGGCCATACAACCCTACGAGAACACATGCCTAAAGCCCATCAATATTATGATGACTGGACACCAGAGCGCTTCATCAAATGGGCAGAAAAAACAGGCCCCGCGACAGCAAAAACAATCACAACTATTTTGTACTCACGCAAACACCCTCAGCAAGGCTACCGTTCTTGTTTGGGCATATTACGCCTGGGTAAGTCTTATGGTGACGAGCGATTAGAGGCGGCTTGTAGTCGTGCATTACTGCTGGGCACTCACCGTTACAAAAGCATTGAATCTATATTAAAGAACAACTTAGATAGTAAAACGATTCCTGAATCGCAGGAAATGAATTTACCTGAGGACCACGAAAACATCCGTGGCCCATCTTATTACAACTAACTTAAAGGAATCTTATGATGTTAAATCATCCTACGCTAGATAAACTAGAACGTTTACGATTTACGGGTATGGTCAAAGCTCTGGTAGAACAAACATCGGTGCCAGGAATTGAAGAACTAAGCTTTGAGGAACGGCTTGGTTTGTTGGTGGATCGTGAAGTAACAGAACGAAACAATCGTAGATTAGAATCACGCTTGCGCCAAGCGAAACTAAGACAACAAGCCTGTATTGAAGATATGGACTTTAAGTCATCTCGCGACCTGGATAAATCACTGATATTAGATTTAGCTCAATGCCAGTGGGTGAAAAAACAGCTAAATATTCTGATTACAGGACCTACAGGCGTGGGTAAAAGCTGGATTGCTTGCGCCTTAGCACAGAAATCCTGTCGTGAGGGGTATACGGCACTTTATTTGCGGTTACACCGATTATTACAAGAATTGCCTATTGCTAAAGGTGATGGTAGTTATACAAAATTACTTGCCCGCATTGCTAAGGTCGATGTGCTGATATTAGATGACTGGGGGTTGGCCAAAATGTCAGCAGAGAATCGACGTGACTTGCTAGAAATCCTCGAAGATAGACATGGGACTCGGTCAACCATTATTACGAGTCAATTACCCATCGATAAATGGCACCAGATTATTGGCGATCCGACTTTAGCTGATGCCATTTTAGATCGCATTGTACATAATGCTTACAAAATCAATTTAAACGGTGAATCTATGCGCAAAAAAAAGAAAATTTGACAAAAACCACCCATTTAGAATAACAATGTAAAACCCATGCCACTAAGCACCGCCAAAGTGGCAGCTTTGCCCCGGTTTAGGTGGCAACTTTAAAATGGAATCGGTGGCAACCTTCACTGGTTTACGCA
>MPSY01000269.1 GCA_001901525.1 Methylococcales bacterium OPU3_GD_OMZ
CCATTCAGCTTTCAAATCATAACGGGTTTGTTTTGAATCAATACGAACAGTTTCATCGGTCTCTTCAGGTGGCACACCGTAATTATTCGTTTGATGATTAATTGAAAAACCAATGTATCCTGATTCACCGTTAATCGAAAAGCCAGCAGAGCCGACGTGCTTTCGCATTTGAGTATTAGCAAGACGGTTCTGGGAATTATAGGTTCCTCCTGCTTGACTCAGGTCAACAGCATAATCTGGAATTTGCAGAGCAACACTTTCACTAAAAACACCGTCAAGATGAAAGGCTAAAAAGGAATGATTTGCATCGACTTTAAGGGCAGTGGTTTTACCTTCATTAACGGTGTTATAGCGTTGCTCTACGGCCCCAGTAATGATGCTGTCAGGCGTTAAGATCGGAATCCTATTATCAATAATATTGACAACCCCTCCAATGGCACTACTGCCGTATAGTAATGAAGACGGACCTCTTAAAATCTCAATGCGATCTGCAAAAAAAGCATCAGTACTGTTGGCGTGATCTGGACTTAATGCGGAAACATCAAGACTACCTAGGCCATTTTGCATCACACTAATGCGTGAGCCACTTTGTCCACGAATGACCGGTTGACCTACACCAGGGCCAAATGATTGACTGGTAATTCCGGGTTCATTGGCCAGTGTTTCGCCAATCGTCCCCGCCATTTTTTGTCTGAGATTATCCCCAGCTAGAACCGTTACCGGTAAAGCGGTATGGGCCACAGATTGATTGAGTGGCGCACTAATAATGAGTTTATCTAAGGCTTCTAGA
>MPSY01000030.1 GCA_001901525.1 Methylococcales bacterium OPU3_GD_OMZ
CAATAATAATCGCCGCCATCGGCCCCATGATTTCACGGCCGGCATTATCGCTGTTAATCGCTAACGGTAACATCGCTAAAATAGTCACTAAAGCGGTCATTAAAATTGACGGTAGGCGTTGCTGAGCACCTAATAATACCGTGTCAAAATTCCATTGATGATTTTCTTGTTGTACTAATTGTTGGTAGTGAGAAACCAGCATAATACTGTTTCTGACGGTAATGCCAAACAGGGTGATAAAGCCGACGACCGATCCAATCGATAAGGTCGCACCGGTGATTAAAACCGCCACCACGCCGCCAATGAGTGAGAAAGGAATATTGGCTAAGGTCAGTAAGGTATGGCGGGCACTGCCCAGAGCCAGGTAAATCAGCAGTAAAATTCCAGCACCAGCCAGTAGTGAATATAGTATAAGTTCCTCCCTGGCCTTGTTTTGGGCAACAGCCGCACCGCTAAATTCAGGATAGTTGGTGCTATCAAATGCAATCTCTTGAAAGACCTTGCTTTTAAGTTTTTTGATAAAGCCGCCCAGATCGCCATTGTTGACATGACAGGTAACCGTTTGCAGGCGTTGTGCGCCTTGATGCAAAATATTGTAACGTCCGGTGGTGGTGGTAATGGTGGCCAGTTCCCCTAAAGGCACCAGTGCACCGGTTGCACTTCGAACAGGGAGCTGGGCGATTGAACGGGGTTGTTCTTTGAGCGTTGGATGGAGGTTGACTACAATATCATAGGTTTGATAGCCTGATAATCCTTGCCCGACCCGTGCGCCAGTGTAGGCGGTGCTGATCGTTTGGGAAACTTGTTGCGGGCTGATTCCCCAACGGCTCAGTTGATCCAGATTCAGTTGAATGGCTAAAATTGGCGCCGCGGCGGTTGAGCGCAGTTGAATATCGCTGGCCTCTGGAAAGCTGGCCATCATATCGGCAATTTGTTGGGCTTTTAAATCCAAGGTATTTAAATCGTTACCATAGAGGTTAACGACCACCGGAGCGGTATACCCTGAGATGGTTTCATCCACCCGTTCAATTAAAAAAGTATTGGCTTCAAATAAAATTCCGGGAAAGGCGGAGAGGATTTGACGAAGTTGGTTTAAGACTGCTTGTTGCCCGGTGCCCGATAGGGGTTTGAGGCGCACTTCAAATTCACTGTAATGGCTGCCATAGGTATCTGCACCGCGCTCGGCGCGCCCGGCCCATTGAGAGACTGATTCAACCCCTTCAATCGTTAAAAATTGTTCGGTTAAGGCACTGCCTATTCGAATCGACTCGGTCAACGCGGTGCCGGGAATACTGCTGGTGTGAACAATGTAGTGGCCTTCACGAAGTTCGGGTAAGAACTTCGTTCCTAAATTTAACAAGACTAATGAGCCTATAAGGCATGCTGTAATCGAAAAGATGATAATGCGCTGAGCGTGAAGGCTGATGCGGCTTAATAAACGCTGGTAGTAGGGTTGGATAAAAAGCATTACCGGTGATTTTTTTTCAGTTGGCGTCGTGTTTCTCAGTAGCCAGTAACAAAGCGCTGGTGTCAGTGTTAAGGCCACCAGTAGCGATATTAAAATAGCGCTAATGTAGGCTATGCCTAAGGGGGCGAAAAGCCTGCCGGCAACACCGTCTAGGGTCAGTAGTGGCACAAAGGCCAAGGCGACAATAAAGCTGGCATAGACAACCGAACTTCGTACCTCCATCGAGGCGTTATAAATAACAGTGAAAGTCGATTGTGGGTTATTTGATAGTTTGTTTTCTTTAAGCCTTCTAAAGATATTTTCGGTATCAATAATCGCATCATCAACGACTTCCCCTAAGGCAATTGCCAATCCGCCCAACACCATAATATTGAGATTAACACCGGCCTCGAGTAAAACCACCGCCGCCATAATCAGCGACAGCGGTAAGGCAATCGCGGCTATCAGCGCGGTCCGGCTGTTGTAAAGAAAAAGATAGAGCACCAACACCACAAAGAAACTGCCCAGTAACAAATGGCCGGTAATATTGCTGAGTGAGGTTTCAATATAATCTGCCGGGCGAAAAAGGGGGTTGTGAAAATCAATGTTTTGTTGGGCGAATAAGGGCTCAAATTCGAGTAATGCTTTTTCAACCGCTTTTGAAACCGACAAGGTATTGGCTCCGTATTGGCCGATCACCATCAAAACAATGCCTTCTTTTCCGCCGACTTGTGCCGCACCAATCGCCGGCGCCGGTGCGTAAGTCACGGTAGCAACTTCGCCGAGTAAAAGAGGTTGTCCTTTAATCGTTTTAATCACGATTTTTTTGAGCTGTTCAGGGCGTTGAGGTAGGCCGCTAATGTTCAGCGTAAAACGTTGGTTGGTATTTTCAATAAACCCCGCCTGAGCGCTGTGGACAGCTTTTCTTGCAGCCTCGGTAATGTCATTCACGCTGAGTCCATAGCGGTGTAATGGTTCGGGGTGAATTTGAATTTGCAGTTGTTTTAATGCACCGCCAAAAACATTCACATCGGCAACACCTGGAACCGTCAGTATTTTAGGAACCACGGTCCAGTCAACCAAGGTTCTTAAGGCCATTAAGTTTTGTTGCGCTGAGCTTAGCCCCAGTGTTAACACGGTCGCAGAGGATGAGGACAGCGGTACCGGTACGGGCATTTGAACGGTGGCAGGGAGTCTGCCGTTAAGGCTGACTAAACGTTCGGTGACTTGTTGGCGGTTGCGGTAAATGTCACTGTTTTCGTTAAATAAGGCGGTGACGATAGAGAGCCCCTGTATGGACTCTGAACGGGTCGTGGTTAAGCCCATGAGACCAGAAAGAGCCGTTTCAATCGGTGTGCTCACTTGAATTTCAACTTGTGCGGCTGAAAAACCCGGTGCTTCGGTTTGAATGATCACTTGTTTGGGGGCGAACTCTGGAAAGATATCAAGCCCAGCTGTTGACAATCGGTAACTTCCATAAGCCAATAGAATAACGCTTAATGCAATGATGACACTGTAAAAGCGGATCGAGCTGCGAACCAGAAAAGCGAGCATCAGGAGTTAGTCGTCGTCATTGTCATTTTCTTCTGGAATACCGGCTTTAAATTCTTCTGAAAAGAGCATTTGTGCGCCGCGAGTAACCACGCCGTAAGGGCTGGTTAAAGGGGTAGTGACTAAAATGCCCCCGGGAACGGGGTGGTTCACTGAGATTTGTTGCCGGTTAAAAGTTGTTTCATCTTTTTTAAGGTAAATAAAGTGTTGGCCAAGGTGTTGTATGATCGCCGTTTCAGGAATTACGATACCGTTGATGGCTTGTTCAGTTAAAGGGATAAAGGCGACCAAGGGTTGTCCGGGCAAAAAGGTGGGTGTCGTTGTTTGGTAAAAAAAACGAAGTCCTAAGTGTGCGGGGGGCGTGGTGGGTTTGGGATCAATTAAGGTAGCCATCACCGCTTGGCTGCGATAAGTACGGTGTGCAATAGCAATGGTGGCGGGCATCGGTCGTTTCTCGTCCACAGGGCAGTCCACGTATAACAGGGTCTTGGAACGGTCTGAGAAGTCAACGGTTGAGGATGGCTCTATTTCCGTCAGGGCAGTAACAATTTTTTTGCCCCATTGTAATTCTGCAGCGCTGCGAACTGTGTTTAAGGTGATGCTTTCAGCCAGCCACTGGGCATTGTCGGCCTCGGCTTGAAGACGGCTGTGTTGCGTTTTGGCCAATTGCTTTTGGCGGTAGGCTTTTTTTAACCGGGCTTGTTGCTGGAAGTAGTCGCTTTTAAATTGCAATAGGGGTTCTTGGGGTAAAGTACGACCATAGCGGATGACTTCCGGTTGGTGGCGGGTGATGACAAGGGGCTGGACTTTAATGCCGGCACTTTTTTGTAGCGCTGGGCTGAGTGACAGGCTTAGAAACGGGTCGCTGGTTGGCTGGAGAGGGCCGTCTCTATCATGGTCTACCGTAGCCTGTACGGTGTTCAAGGACAGGTTTAACGATAAAAGCCCCAAGACTAATGTCGTTTGAAACAGCAACGGTTTAAGGATCAGGATTTTGAGCATAAGTCATTTAAAAGCGAGCATGAACGGTGCAGTATAAGTTATCAACTGCTTCACGCACATTAAAGGATTTAAAATTTTAATTCAAACGGGGCTAAAAGGGCAGTGCGTTAACGGTTTTTGGGTCAATTGTCTGTATAATAACTCTTTTTAATTTTATCTATAGACAAGGGCTTATGAGCGATTTTACCGAAAACTTAAAATATGCAAAATCTCATGAATGGTCAGCATTGGAAGACGGCAATGTGGTTCGTGTGGGTATTACCGACTTTGCGCAAGAAGAGCTCGGCGATTTGGTTTTTGTTGAACTGCCGGAAGCGGGCAAAAAGGTTTCGGCAGGGGAAGTGTGCGCCGTGGTGGAGTCTGTTAAAGCAGCTTCAGATCTTTATAGTCCGGTGACCGGCGAAGTGATTGACAGTAATCAGGCGGTGGTCGATGAGCCTGAATTAGTCAATGACGATGCTTTCGGCACCTGGCTTTTTTGCATTAAAGCCGATGATCCCAGCCAATTAGAAGCATTAATGAGCGCGAGTGAATATGAGCAAATGATTAACGATTAATTTCTTTTCGTTATTGTGTTTTTTTTAACATTACGGCGTTCGTTATTTATGTTGCGCTGTTTAGTCTTAAATTTTTACAAACCGGAGTTTTAAACGATGAGTGCATTGATCTGTGGATCCATGGCTTTTGATACCATTATGGTATTTCAAGATAAATTTAAAAATCATATTTTGCCTGATAAGGTCCATATGTTAAGCGTCGCTTTTTTAGTGCCAGAACTGCGCCGTGAATTTGGCGGCTGTGCCGGTAATATTGCTTTTAACTTAAAAATGTTAGGGGAAGAACCACTGATGATGGCGACCGTGGGTCAGGATTTTGGCCCTTACCAACAGTGGTTAGAAAAATTTGCGATCCGGACGGATTATTTAACCGTTTTAGAGGACCAGTACACCGCACAAGCCTATATCACTACCGATGAAGACGATAATCAGATTACCGCTTTTCATCCCGGTGCGATGAATGAGGCACATCTTAATGCTATTGCGGCCGTTGAGGAATCTATTCAGGTAGGCATAGTTTCACCGGATGGAAAAGTGGGCATGCAGCAACATGCAGAAGAATTTGTGGCGGCGGGTATTGACTTTATTTTTGATCCCGGCCAAGGCCTGCCGATGTTTGACGGTGCGGAGTTGACAGCATTCCTAGAACAAGCCACGTGGGTCACCTTGAATGATTATGAGGCGCAGTTAATGCAAGAGCGCACCGGTTTAACCTTAGAGGCAATGGCCGAACAGGTGAAAGCCTTGATTGTCACTCAAGGGGGAGAAGGTTCAACCATCTATACTGAAGGCCGTGTGATTAACATACCGTCAGCACCCGTTGGTGAACTTCAAGACCCAACCGGTTGCGGTGATGCCTATCGGGCCGGACTGTTGTATGGCTTGATGAACGATTTAGACTGGGAAACGACCGGGCGCATTGCCTCCTTATTGGGTGCAATAAAAATTGAGCAAAAAGGAACCCAAAACCATCGGTTTTCGCTTGCTGAATTTAAAGCCCGCTATGAACAAAGTTTTGGACGTTCCTTTTGAGTCTACGCCAGACTGAAAAGTTGGTATCGATTATGGCGCAATTGCGCGACCCTGAAACCGGTTGTGCCTGGGATCGACAACAAGATTTTGAGAGTTTAATTCCTTATACTTTGGAAGAGGCCTATGAGGTTGCCGATGCCATTGAGCGGGGTGATAACGAAGATTTAAAAAGTGAGTTGGGTGATTTGTTGTTACAAGTGATTTTTTACGCCCAGATTGCTAAAGAGCAAAAACTGTTTGATTTTGAACAGGTGGCAATGACCATCGCCGACAAATTAACACGGCGCCACCCCCATGTTTTTTCCAATGTCGTATTTGAAGATGATGCGGCCCGTAAGCAGGCTTGGGAAGAGGCTAAAGCTCTTGAGCGTAAAGAAAAACAAGGCACCGGGTCAACCCGTATTTTATCCGGTCTGACCAAAAACCTACCCGCTCTGATGGCGTGTGAAAAAGTACAAGAGCGCGTAGCAGCGCACGGTTTTGATTGGCAAGAAACCGCACCGGTATTTGATAAGGTCTTGGAAGAGTTAGCTGAAGTCAAAGAGGCCTGGATTTCAGGGGACTACCCGCACACGGAAGAGGAAGTCGGTGATTTATTGTTGGTCGTGGTTAATCTGGCCCGTCACCTTAAAGTTAATCCTGAAATAGCGTTGAGGAAAGGGACCGATAAATTTACCCGGCGCTTTAATTATGTCGAACAACAGGTGCTTACCTCCGGCCGGGCTGTGACGGATTGCGAGTTGGAAGAACTCGATGCACTCTGGGATGAAGCCAAACGGATCTTGAAACAAGCGTGAGTAATTTCCCGTAATCGTTGTTTTATTCTTTAACAGGGCGCTTGTCCAGTTTTCGTTGTAAGGTTCTTCGGTGCATATTTAAGGCGCGGGCAGCGGCTGAGATATTGCCGTTATTTTCCATCAGTACTTTTTGTAAATGTTCCCATTCCAAGCGTTTTACCGACAGCGGGTTGTCCTTAATGATGGTAGAGGAGTCACCGTCGTTTTTATTTAGGGCATTAATAATTTCATCGGCATTGGCAGGTTTCGTTAAGTACTGGGTTGCCCCTAATTTAATGGCTTCAACAGCCGTGGCGATGCTGGCAAATCCAGTTAACATCACAATGCGGGTGTTGTTATCTATTTCAATGAGTTTTTTGACTAATTCCAGGCCAGATTCAAGGCTAATTCGTAAATCAATGACGGCATATTCGGGTGTTTTTTCTTCTGCAAGCGCTAAGCCTGAGGCAATGTCGTAAGCAACCGCAACATCAAAGTTACGTTTCTTAAGGGCTTGGGCTAAGACCATGCAAAAGGTTTGATCATCATCAACGAGCAATAAACGGGGAGTTTCTGTTGAGGTTTCCATGGGCAATATCTTTTAGTCAGCTAGGTTAGATTGAGGGAATAACGGTAAAGTCATTTCTGAGCAGGCACCCCCATTAGGCATATTACAAATGTCAATGCTGCCTCCGAGTCGGTTAATCGAGGCATAAGTTAAAAATAAACCAACGCCAAGCCCGTGATTTTTAGTGGATATGGGTTCTTTACCGGCTTGGGCTAAAATTTCAGGTTTAAAGCCCGGTCCATAGTCTTTTATTTTAAGGTGTAGCCATTCAGGATCCCATTGCGCAATAAAATCAATGCCACTGTTAGGGTTAGTCGCCCGAGCTGCATTATTAAGAATGTTTATGATGGAATGGGTGAGGGTGCGGTCGGCAATAATTTGACAAGTTTGTGTGTGGTCCGGGGTAATCATTAAATTGATCTTGATTCCCGGTTGTTGAGTGCGCCAAACGGTTAGGAGTTCATCTAAGTAGGTCGTGATTTCCATAATTTGTCCGGATTCGGCGCGCATTTCACCCCCAGAAGCAGACATGACGGATAAGGCCTCTTTACAACGATTAATCTGAGCAAGAATAATCTGCATTTTTTCATAGAGTTCAGGGGTGTGTCGGGGTTGGTATTCTTGTTCAATTTCATGGGCAATGATTGCCATAGTTCCTAAAGGCGTTCCCATGTCATGAGCGGCACTGGCAGCCAGTGTGCCTAAGGCAATAACGCGCTCATCACGCAGTGCATTTTCACGGGCTTCGGCGAGTTTTCGTTCGCGCTCACGCAGTGTTTTGGCCATGCTGACAACAAAATAAGCAACCAGGGAGGCGCTGAACAGAAAGCCAATCCACATGCCGAAAATATTAGTGCTAAAAAAAGCGACCTCATTTTCTAAAATGGGGTTAATTGATTTAATGCCTTGCGGGTCAAAGGTAAAGGTTTGTTCGCCGATTTTAGGCAGCGGTATGTTGTAGGCAATCAGCAGTGTGTAAAGCGATGTTGTTAATAACATCATGTACCAGGTATAAATTTGCGGTAACGTTATCGCGGTGATAATCAGCGGGAGTAAGAATAACCAGATCATCGGGTTGGCTGCACCGCCAGTTAAATAAAGAATTAAAGCAATACTAATCACATCAATGGCTAAATGAGAAAAGATTTCTAATTCGGTCACAGGCGTGGCGTGGCGTAATCGAAACCAGGTATAGGCGTTGAATGAGCCGATGGCAAAAATGATTAAGGATAATGACTTGTGCGGGATAGCCATATGTAGTGCAAAAACAGAAACAAAGACAGTAAATAAGGTGCCCGTGATGACAAAATTGCGAATAATAAAGAGCCAATTCAGATTCTCACGAATTGAAACGGGGGACCGATCTAGGCGAAAATTGTGCATAGGCTTGATTTGGGTTAGGGGTTATAGCGCTTTATAGTTAATTTAAGTGTGTTAATTGGCTGCTTTCTCTGGGGAAAATAGCACAGTTTCTTTTAAGCGAAAAGTTGTTTAAAAAAGAGAATGTTTTTTCCATTTAATTTAACCTGACGTTTAGACCGCCTAAACTACAATAGCCGTGAGGATTTTTAGCTAAGTATTGTTGGTGCTTTTCTTCGGCGTAGTAAAAGGTCGGAGCGTGTGTTATTTCAGTCGTGATCGGTGCGCTGATGCCGGCTTGAGTGAGTTGGTGTTGGTAGCTTATTTTTGTATTTTCGGCTTGGCTTTGTTGCGCCTTATTGTGCGTAAAAATAACAGAGCGGTATTGTGTGCCAATATCGTTGCCTTGGCGCATCCCTTGAGTAGGGTTGTGGCTTTCCCAAAAAAGAGCCAATAATTTCTGATAGCTGATCAATGCAGGGTCAAAGATGATGCGAACCACTTCCGCGTGGCCGGTACGACCGGTACATAATTCAGTATAGTTTGGATTGGGTGTCAGGCCGCCGGCGTAGCCTACAGCTGTGGTGAAGATGCCGGGCTGTTGCCAGAATAACCGTTCTGCCCCCCAAAAACAGCCCAAGCCAAAAAGTGCAGTTTCTAAGGTCTTAGGAAACGGCGGTTTTAAGGCGTGACCGGTAATTATATGCGTGGCGTTAAGGGGCATTTCATGAGTCCGTCCTGAGGGTGCCGTCTGAGGGTCTTGCTTATCTATTGCTTTCATCGCTTAGTTCTTTGTGGTTACTTATGCTTTATAATAACAGTTTTGATAATGGCTAAATACTATTCAAATGACAGATCAAGATACCTTACGCCGTTTTATTTTTGAGCAGGCAGGTGTACGCGGTGAATGGCTTAAATTAACTGACAGTTGGCAAGCGGTCAGTGATAATCATGCCTATCCGCCGGAGGTGAAAGAACAGTTGGGGCATGCGGTCGCGGCGGCTACGATGTTGGCAGCAACCATTAAATTTAACGGTGCACTGGTCCTACAAGCGCAAGGAGAGGGTCCTCTTAAAGCTGTTGTTGCGCAGTGTACACATGATCGCTGTATTCGTGGCTTGGCCCGGTATCGTGAGCCTGTGGTTGCCGGAGATCTCAGCCAATTGTATGGTTCAGGACGGTTGGTGCTCACGATTGAGACTGAGCGGAAGCAACCTTATCAAGGGATTGTCACCTTAGACGGTGATAATTTGGCACAGGCTTTGGAAAATTATTATCAGCAGTCCGAACAATTACCGACACGGCTGTGGTTGTTTGCTAATGAAACGACGGTCAGCGGTCTTTTTTTACAAGCATTACCGGAATCCTCAGGTTTTGGTTCTGATTGGGAACGTATTGTGATGTTAGCTGATACGATTAGCGCTGATGAATTACTTGATTTATCGTGTGAAGCCGTATTGCATCGCTTGTTTCATGAGGAAACGGTGCGGTTATTTCAGCCAGAATCGATACGGTTTAAATGCAGTTGTTCAAATGGAAAAATTGAGCGAACTTTAAAAAGTTTAGGGCGCATTGCGTTAGAGGAAATTTTAGAAGAGCGGGATGCTATTACCGTTGATTGTGAGTTCTGTAATCAGCAATACCGCTTTGACCGGGTTGATGTAGAACGTCTCTTAATCGCCGAGACTGATCTTGGAACTTCAAAAATCAGCCACTGATGCGTAGGCGTTTAATACGATTGACGTTTAGAAGTCTGTTGGTTTCAGCATTGCTTAGTAGTTTGACGGGTTGTGTCTGGTGGCGGTTATATCAGGTGTATAACCAGATGGCTGAGTTTGATGAGCACTTTTCTGTACAGCACGATCAATCATTTACCTTATTATTTAAAGACCCCGTCGTTTACAGTGAAGATTTTGTTTTTTTAGCCAAATTACAACCGACTCAAAAGGGAGTCCATCAGGGCGTTCATCGGTGGGATTATTTTTTCCAAAAAGTCGATCAAAATAATCAGTCCGTCAATCCGCCTATTGCCTTTACCTGGACCTTGTTTTTCAATGCTGACAATCGCCTTGAGGCCGCAGAATTATCACCGATTTTTTTAAAAATAGTGCCACCAGCCTTTCTCGAGGCTTCGATTCGTTCGATTGCCGGGGCTGCTATTAATGCGACAGAGCGGCAATTAAAGGCGGACGTTGCTAAAATGGCTAAGATAACGGTGCCATTGCCGACGAAAAACAGTATTTTAGCGGTACTGGGTGCCCCTATTGGCCGAGAAAAATCACCGGCGGGTGAGGTGTTGAGTTTCAGGTTTTTATTGGTCAGTCCTGATATTGAACCGGGCTATGAATCACGGGCAATGTCTACGGTAAAGTTAACTTTTGACCCTAACACGGAACGGTTAAGCCGGATGTCTGGTCGTTATGCCGGTCTTAAAATTGCTATTAATTATCAGAACTTAACCGCCTTATAAGACTATGTATCGTACCGTTGAACGAAAAGTCATTACCGAGATTGCACAAAAAGCAGGCGCTATTACCTTGGCATGGTATCAAAAAGAAGTTTCAGTGGCGTATAAGCCGGATCAGTCGCCGGTGACAGCAGCAGATTTGGCGGCAAATCAGTTTATTTGTCAGGCTCTTGGCGAGGCGTATCCTGATATTCCGCTGTTATCGGAAGAAAATAAAACAATACCTTATTGCGAGCGCCGATATTGGCAAACCTTTTTTTTGATTGACCCGATTGATGGCACTAAGGAGTTTATTAATCACAGCGATCAATTTACCGTTAATATCGCCTTGATTCATGGCGGTGTGCCTGTGCTTGGTGTGGTTTATGCACCGGCGCTTAAAGAAATGTATTCTGCCTGTCAGGGACAAGGGGCTTTTAAAAATGATCGGCGATTGCCTTATCAGCAAAACGCCAACCCTGAGCAGTCCTTAACCGTTGTGGCCAGTAAAAACCACTTATCGGTCGAAACCGAGCACTTTATTCAAAGCCTGATGGACGGTACTGAAAAGGTCACGCTGAAGGCGATAGGCAGTTCCTTGAAATTATGTTTGGTTGCAACCGGTGAGGCGGATCTGTACCCACGTTTGAGCCCGACGATGGAGTGGGATACCGCTGCTGCACATGCCGTGGTATTGGCGGCGGGTAAGCAGGTCTTGCAATACGGAACCGATGAACCGTTAGTCTATAATAAGGCTGATTTATTAAACCCTTGGTTTATTGTGCAATAACCGACTTGATTTTTCTTGAGCCTAGATCGATGTGCTAAGACCTAGACTACGGCTCTAATCACGTCGGCACTTTCTGGTTGACAGCAGGTAATCGTACAATTTTCAGTACATTAACAGCATGAGCCAAGCGCTAAGACTCATTATTGCTACGAACACAGACCGGTAGACTATCCTTGTAGTGCCTCGCGCTAGGCGCGTAGCAATTTCGTCGTCATTTACCCCTCTTTATTGGGGCTGTAATGATTGTTGCTTAGTTCGTTCAGCAATTGTTCTTAAAAGAAAGATAAAGGTCGGCAGTCGGTTTAAATTAGCTAGGTGGTCGAGTTGTGATCGTACAAAGGTCTCTTAGCAAAGTTGATTTGAGTTTAATGTTTTACAATTCCGAGTGTAGTGGCGATATGACTCAGCTCAATTAAGGTTGGTGTACCTAGTTTTTTCTTGATTTGAGTGATGTAGTTAGCAACGGTTTTATAGCCTAAACATAATTCATCAGCTATTTTGTGAGTGGTGAACCCTTGAGCGGATAACCGGAATACGTCAAATTCCCGTGTTGAGAATTTTTGTACAATGGCTTCGGGGTTGTTTTCTGGTAATTGATTTTGGGCGCTATCGAGTAGTCCTTGTTCAATATAATTCTGGCCGTTATGAATACTTATTATGGCTTCCGATAATATTGTAGGGGCGCTGTTTTTGGTGATGTAACCTTTAGCACCTATATTTAAGGCCCGATTAATATATGCCGGTTCATCATGGAAACTAAAAACAAGAATAGCGATATTCTTGTTCCGCTGCACAAGTCGACTAATGGTTTCTAGTCCGCCTATACCCGGCATGGATAAATCCAGCACAACAATATCTGGCAGGTGAGATTGATAAAGTTGAATGGCTTCTTCACCGCAATTCGCCTCTGCAATAACATCGATATCAGGGGAGGTAGCTAATAAGAGTTTAAAACCTGCTCTAACTACAGTATGGTCATCAACGAGTAAAACTTTTATTTTATCGGTCATGGTAGTGGAATTTGAGCCCTGATTTGTAGTCCATTATCTATTTTAGAGGATATTTGCAGGCTACCCTCTAATAGTTTTATTCTTTCTTTTATGCCAAGTAACCCAAACCCAGAGGTAAGTTTATCAGACTCACAACCACAGCCATTATCAGTGACTAATAATATGAGCTTGCCTGGGTTAATCTGAATTTTGATACTAACCTGGGTGGCCCGAGCATGTCGAATAGTATTAGTCAGGCTTTCCTGAATGATTCGGAAAACTTGCATGACTGTGTTGGGCGCTACTTGGTCTACGCTATCATCACAGTGTAGCGTAAATGCGATTGATGGGTTTATGGACTGCCATTGGTGCAGTAGGTCTTCTAATGTGGCTTTTAGTCCTAGTTCTGTTAATAGAGCAGGGTGTAATTGCTTCATCATTGAGCGAACAACAACGGTTAAGTGGTCACAAATGTTAACAATGGATGCGGTGACTTCTTGAATATCTGCTGTATCGTGTGTAGCTGAAATGGCCATCGCTTTGATGGCCGTTAATGATTGACCTAATTCATCATGTAATTCTTGAGATAAACGCTTTCTTTCTGATTCTTGAATCTCTAGTGAGTGTTGGGTTAATGCTTTGTTTTGATTTTCTGACGTCTCTAGTGCTTCAGTCATATGATTAATTGCTTTTGAAATGGTGTCATATTCTTGGGTAGAGAATGTCGGTAGTTTTTTGTGGTAGTTACCCGTTTCAATTATTTTCAGGTGCGTAATGATCGAATGGATTGAAATGATTGATTTATTAAATACGAGTTGGGCAGAGAGGAGTGTTAATAATACCAGTACGATTATCACGCCAAAGAGAACAATACTTTCTTGCCATGCTTCAGCGACTTCATCCATTGGGTTGGCTTGAATGATTAAAATAAATTCAGTGTTATTGCTTAGGTCAACAGGGTATTCAACTTTTGGGTATTCACTAAGTACGAGGTTGGTGAACCACTCTGGCGGTGAGTTATTAAAGGTTGCTTTTTGGATGGGTTGAAGAGGGTCATTGAGTTTTTCGCCCAGTGAATTCTTGAGTTGAATATTTAAGTGTCTGGTTTGCTTTAATTGGCTTAATTGGAGTAGCCAATCTTTATGTCCGGATTTTTGAACGGCGGGAGTTGTTTTAATAAGTTGCAAAGCAAGGTTAATGGAGGAATCTACTTCATTTTTTATGGATTGGCGTGCTTGCCAGATACTGATAGCAGCCCCTAAGAAAATAATACCCAATGAAATTAATAAGATCCTGATGCTGATTTGGTTGCGTAAGCTCATCGGGAAAATTTCCTTTTTTGTAGCAGGTGCTAGACCGTGTTTATTAGAGTTGTTATCTTTGTGCGAAATTTGATGAATTTACACAGGATATAGTATGAAAAAGGTTTTAGCTACCGCATTGTTTTTGATCTGCTGCCAATCTTTTGCGGCAGAAGATGTTGAAAGTTTGGCGGTTATAAAAGTCACGGCCTCACCGATTTTATCACATGGGATTGATGTCAATAAGGTGCCTGCGCATATCCAGTCGGTTACAGCCGAACAGTTAGAGGCTGCTCAGAGTTTGTCTTTGGCTGATTATATGAATCAGCATATGGGAAGTGTATTTGTTAATGAAACGCAAAATAACCCTTTACAGCCGGATGTTTATTATCGTGGATTCTCTGCCTCTCCGTTATTGGGGTTACCACAAGGATTGTCTGTTTACTTAAACGGTGTTCGTTTTAATGAACCTTTTGGTGATACGGTTAACTGGGATTTAATCCCCAGTAATGCGATTGATTCGATGGCGTTGATGTCGGGTTCTAATCCGATTTATGGTCAAAATACTTTAGGGGGTGCGATCGCGGTTAAATCTAAAACGGGTTTTTCATCGCCTAAGCATGAGATTGAAGTTTCAGGGGGGAGTTGGGATAGACACTCTGAAGAGTTAAGCAGTGGGGGTAATAATGGTGAATTTGGGTATTTTGTAGATATTAAGAATTTTGGTGATTCTGGATGGCGTGACCATTCAAGAACGACAGCTAAACAGGGCTTAGGAACTTTAAGCTGGCGTAAGGATAGAGGCGAGTTAGATTTAACGTTAAGTGCTACGGACAATAAAATGATCGGTAACGGCGTGATTCCTATTCAACTGTTAAATGAATCTAATAAGGCTATTTATACCCATCCTGATCAAACGATTAATCGGTTATTCTTTAGCGAGTTGTCAGGTAAATTTGATTTAACAGAAGCTATAGAGCTTAGTGGTAATGCTTATTTTCGTCAGAATCGTAATAAGACCTTTAATGGCGATGATTCTGATTATACCGCTTGTGACGATGTTGATAGCCCTTTTGATGAGACTGTCTGTGACACGGCGGTTGGTGCGGGTAATTTAGCGACTACAGAGTATGATGATGGAGATCCTGATTATGAGAAGGTTTATGATTTAGACGGTAATCAGATTTCAGAAAACGTAGGCCATAGCGGTACGATCAACACTTCCAAAACAATGCAAAGAAGTCGCGGTGGTGCTGTTCAAGCCGCTTTCGAGACTGCATTAGCAGAAGATATAGAGAATTTACTGACCGTAGGTTCGAGTTTCGATTACGCGGATATTAATTTTAGCCAAGATACGCAGCTGGCAACATTAACTGGGAATCGAGGTGTCAACGGTAATGGTACGTATGTCAGAGGGCAGCGCGTTCGATTAAAGGTTAACACTGAAACATACAGTGCTTTTTTAAGTGATTATCTGACATTACCTTATGGCGTAACGCTGTCAGCAGGCGGACGTTACAACCATACACGTATTGAAATGAATAACCAATATATCGTTGGAACGGATAAATTATCGGGAACCCATAATTACGAGCGCTTTAATCCAACCGTGGGCTTTACTTTTGATGCCCATCCTAATGCAACTTTGTACGGTAGTTATTCTGAGTCATCGAGAGCCCCTACACCCAGTGAGCTGACTTGTGCTGATGAAAATGATCCTTGTAAATTACCAAACGGTTTTGTTGCTGATCCTCCTTTAGATCAAGTGGTAACCAAGACTTGGGAAGGTGGGGTTCGTGGTGCCTTTGATATTGGAGACAGTAAAGGGGCTATTGATTGGAATTTAGGTTATTTTCATGCAGCCAATCATGATGATATTCAATTTATTGTGGAAGGCGACAGTACCACAGAAGGATATTTTAAAAATATTGGTCAGACCCGTCGTTATGGAGTTGAGGCTGGGTCACGTATTCAGTATCAGAGTTTATTTAGCTCAATGGATGATTGGCGTTTTTCAGCAAATTACACCTATCTTAGGGCGCAATATTTAGATGGCTACAGTATTCATGATCCAAGAGTATCAGGTGAGACGCTTGGGAAGGTTACCGTGGAACGGGGTGATCGTATGACGGGAATGCCTGAGCATATGTTAAAAGCTAATCTAGGTGTGACGTTATTAAGCGATTGGGATTTAGATATCGACGCTCAATACAGTGGGGATCAACGCTATCGCGGGGATGAAGCTAATGTTATGGATCGTTTAGGTGGCTATTGGATATTTAATTTTAGATCTAAATATCAAATCACAGATAATATTTCTCTCTTTGGTAAGGTAAACAATATTTTTGGTCGAGAATATAAGACCTTTGGGGCTTTTGCTGATGCAGATGAGGTTTTGGGCGATGATTATGATAATCGTCGATTTGTTTCTCCAGGTGCGCCTAGGGAAGCTTTCATCGGTGTTAAGCTAAGTTATTAGTGGGTTGGATGAATGTTGATTAGGTGATTAATGATTACAGATCAGCATTTAAGGAATATCAACATGGAATGGTTCGCGTTTCCTCGGCTCAGGTCTGTTTTATAGGTTATGGCTTTCTCCAGCTATAGAACTGGCCTAGCGATGGCCTTTTCGTTGTGTTGCTATATGGGCTTGAAATTTGGGTTATTTCTATGCGATCAATCATGGTGATATTCAATTTATTGCTGATGGAGACAGTACCACTGAAGGCTATTTTAAAAATATTGGTCAAACGCGGCGTTTTGGTATTGAGACCGGATCGAGCATCGAATATCGAAGTTTGTTCCGTACGCTGGATGACTGGGCTTTAACGGTAAATTATAGCTACCTGAGAGCGCAGTATTTAGACAGTTATACGATTCATGATCCCAGAGTCGGGGGTGAGGATTTAGGTAGCGTTTCGGTTAACCCGGGTGATCGGATGACCGGTATGCCGGAACATATATTTAAGGCAAGTTTGGGTGTGCGTTTATGGACGCAGTGGGATTTAACCTTGGATGGGCAATACAGCGGAGACCAAGTCTATCGCGGCGATGAATCTAATATTATGGACCGATTAGGAGGCTATTGGTTATTTAATTTTAGAACAAAATATAGACTGACTGATAATATTGAATTGTTTGGTAAAGTTAATAATATTTTGGGTCGAAAATATAAAACTTTTGGTACCTTTGCCGATACCGATACCGATACCGATGAGGTATTAGGCGATAATTATAGCAATCGCCGTTTTGTTGCTCCGGGAACACCTCGAGAAGCATTTATTGGCATTAAAGTCAGTTATTAATGCCAATATCTATTTTTTAGGCTGCGGCATCCTAAATTAGCCTAAGGTATTGGGTGTGAGTAATAAGGGGTTATATTTCTAAATCCCTTTTATTATAACCGCCGGCGATTAAAGCTTGCATCCATTTCGGTGTTAACCCGCGTCCTGACCAGGTTTGACTCGGGTCTTCAGGGTTATGGTATTTAGCAGCAATTTTAGAATTTTTAGTGGGATTTTTTTTGGCATCGCCTTTAATTTCTATTGACAGATTAATCGATGCTGCGAGTGATTTGATTTCAGCGATGACCTCTTTACGTTTATTGTTTTTCTTTTCAATAAGGGTTTGTTGTGCTTGGGCAATAACAGATTCTAATTCTTCTTCTGAAAGATTATCATAATCAGGCATTATATTGTCCTTGTTAGTATGGGTAAGAATATAAAATTATTATAATAACCATTAATGCAATAACAAGAAATAATTATTATTAAAGTATGCGTTATTAACGGCCGAGTTTGAGAATTCTCTCTTCTTCTATAAAAAAGGCCAGTCGTTGATCTAAAATAGCGTGCTGATAAAAATTAATACCGGTGAAATTTTTGGCTGTTTTAATATGTTCTATGGCTTTCTCGGTACGCCCGGTTAAATAAAAATATTCAGCAAGATAACGGTAAGACTCTATAGGTTGTTGGAGTTTTCCGTAGGCTTGGGCTAATAGGTGGTAGATTTTTGGATTTTGTCTGTCGGAGTGAATGAGTGGTAGTATTTCTTGGCGTGCTTGTTGTGCTTGCCCCGTTTTAATGAGAGTGGAAAGGTACAGGGTCGATAAAGGCGTATAGTTAGGGAAGCGTTGGCGTGCTTTTTTGAGTATGGCCAACGCCTCAGGGTAGTGACGTGACTCGGTGGCAGTTTCAGCTAACGCAATGTGTAGGGTGGGTTTTTCGGGCAGCGTCTTCTGTAGTTTGCTAAAGATCTTTTGCGCTTCCTTGAAGTGTTGTTGTTTCAGCGCGACCCAGCCTAGGCCGTAGTTGGCAATGGCACGTTGCTCGGGTGTTCCTTGCTCGGTTAAGGTTAGAAAATAACGGCGGGTCGCGTCGAGGTTTTTTGAGCCTAAAACCCGCAATTTAGTACGGATAGTGCGGTAAGTAAAAGAATCGGGGTAGTGG
>MPSY01000156.1 GCA_001901525.1 Methylococcales bacterium OPU3_GD_OMZ
TGTATCATTTTTGTACCGGTATCGGCTTGTTGATAATTATTTGTTAATGCCACCGAATAAAATTCACCCACCGAATTATCGCCCGTTAAAATACAACTGGGATACTTCCAGGTGATCGCAGAGCCCGTTTCAACTTGCGTCCACGACACTTTTGAATTTTCCCCTCGACAATCTGCCCGCTTGGTTACAAAGTTATAAATACCCCCTTTACCTTCTTTATCACCGGGATACCAATTCTGTACTGTTGAATATTTTATTTGTGCATTATCCAAAGCAACCAATTCAACAACTGCCGCATGTAACTGGTTCTCATCGCGCATCGGTGCCGTACAACCCTCAAGATAACTAACATGACTACTCTCGTCAGCAATAATCAATGTTCGTTCGAACTGCCCCGTATTAGCAGCATTAATCCTGAAATAAGTGGATAATTCCATCGGACAGCGGACACCTTTAGGAATATAGACAAATGAGCCATCCGTAAAAACGGCTGAATTCAAAGCGGCATAAAAATTATCTTGTTGTGGAACCACCGAGCCTAAGTATTGTTTTATTAATTCAGGATATTCTTGAATTGCCTCAGATATCGGGCAAAAAATAACACCCACTTCTTTTAGTTTTCCCTTAAACGTTGTCGCAACCGAAACACTATCAAAAACCGCATCAACAGCCACGCCGGCAAGCCGCTCTTGTTCCTCTAACGGTATACCCAATTTTTTATAGGTATCTAATAACTCGGGATCAACCTCATCAAGACTTTTTAATTTATCTTTCTGCTTAGGTGCCGAATAATAACTTATCTGTTGATAATCTATCGGGTCAACGTTAACAAATGCCCATTCCGGCGGCGTCATAGTCAACCAATGCCGGTAAGCCTTTAAACGCCATTCCAACATAAAAGAAGGTTCATTTTTTTTAGCCGATAAGGCCTTGATAACATCCTCGTCTAAGCCCGGCAAGAAAGTATCTGACTCCAAGTTGGTTACAAAACCCTTGTCATATTCCTTACCAATTAATTGTTCTATTTCTTTTGTACTTGACGACATTTATCTCTCCACCGCTAACAGTTTAAACCTTGCATTGAAACTTGAATTTCTTTTGGACTATGCCTTTGAGAAACCATCATGTCAGCTAATGTAATAGACTCTAAAACATCAACGATCGCTCGATTAATAACACCCCAATTACCTTTAATCTCACAAGCAAGGGCTTGCTCACAATGATGTGTTTGTGAACTGCACTGGGTAATTGCCACGGGCCCTTCCAACGCACTAATAACCCTTGCCACCGTTATACTCTCAGGCGCTTGCGCTAATTGATAACCCCCTTTAGAGCCTCTTATGGCATAGACCAATCCCTCTTTTGACAACACTTTCAAAACCTTACTCACTGTTGGCAAATGAATAGCCGTCACTTCTGACAATTCCATCGCGGTGTGTAACTGGCCATTTGTTTTAGCCATATACGTCAACAGCACCGTGGCATAATCAGTTAATTTACTCAATCGCAGCATACTGACCTCATTAATACTGGACTATATTAGTCCTATATTGGATTAAAAAAATTCCGGATCCTTGTGATAATCCGGAATTCCTATTTATAAATGGTGCCCGAGGCCGGACTTGAACCGGCACGACTTACGTCACTACCCCCTCAAGATAGCGTGTCTACCAATTCCACCACCCGGGCTTAAGTAAACTAGGCCTAGCTAAACAACTTGACTAACCGATGCAACCAATCCTAATTAACTTCAACCGGTAGGTCATCTGTTGCAGCGCCACTATTGTCAGATTCAACACTCGTTGCTTGTGAATCCTCACCATCAACTTCCGAATCCAAAACAAACGGCATATCATCCGGGATAATAGCCGGCATATCCGCAGAAACGTCCGACTCTGTAGCAGACTCCAAGCTTTCCGATTCTTCACTGGAGATGGTAATATCATCCATAAGATCGGTTACTTCGCCTTTATAACCACTTAAAAAAGCTAATGCTAAACTGGTAGAAAAAAAGACAACAGCACAAATAGCCGTCGTTCTTGATAAAAAGGATGTTGCTCCGCTGGCCCCGAACAATGAGCCAGAAGCACCGCCACCGCCACCGCCAAAAGCAGCTCCAGCATCAGCTCCCTTGCCTTGCTGCAACATAACCAGAACAATAATCATCAAACTGATGACTACATGGGTAATAATTAATATCTGATCCATAGGAAGGTAATCTTTCTAAATTATTTTGTTGATTGATAAATCGATAGGAAGGCCTTGCCGTCAAGTGAGGCGCCGCCAATAAGGCCGCCATCAATATCAGGCATTGCAAATAACGCAACTGCATTATCTGGCTTCACACTACCACCGTATAAAATTTGCATATTTTCAGCAATACCAGCATCTAACTGAGCTAACTTATTGCGAATATACGCATGAACTTCTTGCGCTTGATCATCTGTTGCCACTTTTCCAGTTCCAATCGCCCAAACGGGTTCATAGGCAATCACTGCTTTTGCAAACGTCTCAATACCTGCCAAATCAATAACCGCATCCAACTGTTGATCAATAACACTAAATGTTTCGTTACT
>MPSY01000031.1 GCA_001901525.1 Methylococcales bacterium OPU3_GD_OMZ
TCCTACCGCCGTTAAGCTTAAGCCCGAGAGTTCTTGTGGAGTCGACACCTTAGTTATTAACGGTGCGGAATGTGAGCCTTATATAACCTGTGATGATCGATTAATGCAGCAATATCCAGAGCAAATTTTATTGGGAATACAGGTGTTATTACGCGCGTTAACAATAAAAAAATGTGTGATTGGAATTGAAGAGGATATGCCAGAAGCAATAGATTCGATGCAAAAGGAAATTGACCGTCAGGGTATTGATTATATACAGGTAAACGTCGTGCCGGCTCTTTACCCCGCTGGCGGCGAGCGACAATTAATTTATCTGCTGACGGGGCGCGAAACGCCAAGCAACGGTTTTCCTGTTGATGTCGGCGTAATTTGTCAGAATATCGGCACCGTTATGGCCGTTTATCAGTCGATTTTCCAAGGCCAAGCGTTAACCGAAAGGGTGGTGACGCTTACGGGGTTAGGGCTTAAAACACCACAAAATATGTGGGTAAGAATAGGAACGCCCATTAAGGATCTTGTTAGGCAGTGTGGTGGTTACAACGGCTCGATTGAACGATTGATTATGGGCGGCTTAATGATGGGTTTTGTATTGCCGGACGATAGTGTTGGAATTACAAAGGCAACGAATTGTATTTTGGTTGCAACCCCAAGAGAGGTTGCGAAAACCCGTGATATGGAGGTGCTGCCTTGTATTCGTTGTGGGGAATGTGCAACGGTCTGCCCCGTTAATTTGTTGCCGCAGCAACTTTATTGGTATAGCCAGGGAGGCGATCATGATAAGAGCCAGTCTTTTGGTTTGTTTGATTGTATTGAATGTGGTTGTTGTGATGTTGTTTGTCCGAGTCATATCCCGTTAGTGCAGTATTTTCGAGCCAGTAAAAGTAAGGCAGTTTTGAAGCGTCGTGACGATGAAACTGCGGGTTTAGCCAAGCAGCGTTTTGAGAATCAGCAATTGCGTAAAGCACAAGAAAAAATGGAGCGAGAACAGCGTATTCGATTAAAAAAGCTAGCGCTCGTAAAGTTGAAAAAAGAGAGCGCAGGCTTAGCACCTAATGCGGCGGATAAGTCATGAAATCTTTATGGGTCACCTCACCGTATTTGCCGCCACAAAATAGTGTGAGTAAAATCATGTTTAAGGTGTTGGTCGCGTTGCTACCGGGTATTTTTTTGTTGGCATTGTTTTTTGGCTGGGGTGTTTTTGTTAATATTTTGTTAGCCGTTTTAACCGCATTAATAACAGAAGCTATAGTGCTTAAATTAAGGCAGCGGCCCGTGCTAAAGAGTTTGAAAGACTTAAGTGCACCCTTAACAGCGGTACTGTTAGGTATTGCCATACCAACGGTGGCACCCTGGTGGTTGATTGTCTTAGGCACAGGTTTTGCGATCGTTATTGTTAAACAGCTCTACGGTGGCTTAGGGTCTAATCTGTTCAATCCGGCAATGGCGGGGTATGCCTTTTTATTAATTTCTTTTCCGCAAGAGATGACCGCTTGGGCGGTGCCGGGGAGTTTAAATGCATGGCAATTTTCAGACATCATCCGATTATTGTTCTTGGAGCAATTACCCGAAGCTATAACGGTAGATGGCATCACGATGGCAACCCCCTTAGATGCAGTAAAAACACAATTAGCGATGAATCAAGAATCAGCCGTTGCGGTGCCAGCCACTGTTGAAAGACTCTTTACTCAGGGGTGGGGGTGGCTGTCATTAGGCTATTTTGTTGGGGGGCTCTGGTTAGTTCAACAACGTGTTGTTGCTTGGCAAATCCCTTTGGGTATTTTGTGCGCGTTAGCACTGATTTCGACAGGATTTTATTTTTATGATGATCAATCGTATAGTACGCCAGCATTTCATTTGTTGGCGGGCGCGACGATGGTGGGCGCATTTTTTATAGCAACCGACCCGGTAACGGCTGCAACCTCACCGAAGGGACGTTTTATTTTTGGTTTTATGATCGGTGCTTTGACATACCTTATTCGTGTTTGGGGAGGATATCCTGATGCGATGGCATTTGCTGTTTTGTTAATGAATATCGCTGTTCCAGTGATTGATTATTATACTCAGCCTAAGGTTTTTGGGGTTCGGCGTTGATTGAAGGAGTACAGCGGTCTTTGTTGATGGCATTAATTCTCGGGCTGTTTGCGGTCGTAGGGATTGGCGCAGTGACATGGGTCTATAATGTAAGTAAAGCTAAAATCATTGAAAATGAACGTGCCGCGTTGATAAAACAATTATCAGCGTTATTACCTGAGGGATCCTATGACAATGATATTGTTAATGACACCCTAGAGTGGACAGAGCCTGATCTTGCAGCGGGAGGTCCGCTAACCATTTATCGATTTAGAAAAAACACGCTACCCGTCGCAGTTGTTATTCCGACTGTGGCACCCGACGGTTATAACGGCAACATAAAATTATTAGTGGCGATTACGAAAGAAGGCGTTGTTTCAGCGGTACGTGCTGTTGCGCATCATGAAACGCCCGGGTTAGGCGATAAAATGGAGCTTGAACGCTCGGACTGGATTGATCTATTTAAGGGGCAGTCACTGGCGTTATTGCCTGAGTCGCAATGGCGGGTGAAACGTGATGGTGGGACATTTGATCAATTTACCGGGGCGACGATAACCCCTCGAGCCATTGTGAAGGCGGTGAAAAAAACGGTGATTTTTTTTGAAACGTACGGGGATGAATTATTTCTACCGTTACAACCTAAGGGCCGGTAGGAAGGATGATAGTGTGGATGCAATACAGTCAATTAATTAAAGAAGGCCTTTGGACTAATAATCAGGCTTTTGTCGCGTTGTTAGGGTTATGTCCGTTATTAGCTGTGAGCAATACCTTGATCAATAGTTTAGGGCTAGGGCTAGCGACGACGATGACCTTGGTTTGTTCAAACGTGACGGTTTCAGTGATTCGAAAAGCGATTCCCAATGAAATTCGATTGCCTGTTTTTGTTTTAGTGATAGCATCGATCGTGACGGCCATTGAGCTCATGATGAATGCTTATTTTTTTGAACTTTATAAGGTATTAGGAATTTTTGTTCCTTTGATTGTTACGAATTGCGCCATTATTGGCCGAGCAGAATCTTTTGCTTTTAGAAATCCACCACATAAAGCTTTTTTGGATGGCCTTTTTATGGGCTTAGGCTTTACGTTGGCGCTTGTTTTGTTGGGCAGTGTTCGGGAGATTCTAGGTGCGGGCACCTTGTTCTCAGGTGCGGCGCTAATGTTTGGTAAGTCTGCAGAAAGTTGGACGGTATTCTTATTTGAAGATTATTCAGGCTTGCTTTTAGCTGTTTTACCCCCGGGTGCCTTTATTGGCTTAGGGTTGTTGATAGCACTCAAAAACAGTTTGGATATTCAGCGTAAAGCGTATAGAAAGGAATTTAAAGAGCAGTCTGTTGATAAAATGAATTAGTTTGTTTGGCTGGCTTGGCGGTGTGGTATTTATAATGAATCAAGAAAAACGTAATATTATTTTTGATCGCTTAGCGGTAGCGATTCCGGAGCCTAAAACAGAGCTTCAATACGCGACAGTTTTTGAGTTATTGATTGCCGTTGTATTATCTGCGCAAGCAACTGATAAAAGTGTCAATAAAGCAACGGTAAAATTATTTTCCAAGGCGAATACGCCTGAGGCAATATTGGTTTTAGGCGAGCAAGACTTAAAAAGCTATATAAAGACGATTGGGCTTTTTAATACCAAAGCTGCAAATATAATCAAACTTTGCCAACAGTTAATTGATGGTCATAAGAGTGAAGTACCGCGAACCAGAGAAGCGCTTGAGGCGTTGCCTGGCGTGGGGCGTAAAACAGCTAATGTGGTGTTGAATACGGCCTTTGGTTATCCAACCATTGCTGTAGACACGCATATTTTTAGGGTTTCTAACCGGACACGTATAGCGCAGGGTAAAACGGTTTTGGCGGTTGAAAAAAAATTAGATAAAGTCGTTCCTAAACACCATAAACTTGATGCGCATCATTTATTGATTTTGCATGGACGTTATACTTGTATTGCTAGAAAGCCGCGTTGTGGAAGTTGTGTTATAGAGGATTTGTGTGAATCAACAGAGAAAACGATCATTTAGTGTTGTGTTTTGTCGTGGAAGGGTAGTTAAAAACGTTGTGTTATCTACAGCAGTGGCAGATGAGTTTAAAGCTCATGGAAAGTGTCAGAATATTCAAGAGAGTTGTTAAAAAGAACATTGGAATAATTTAACCCTAAAACAGGGGGTATGAAACGCGACAAAAGGACGCAATACAGTTATTAAAATCCAAGGTACAATGTGCTACACCGTATTATTAGAAATTTGTAGAGGATAAGAAATGAAAAAGTTAAATAAAACACCGTTGGCAGCAGCATTAGGTACTGCGTTAGTTTCTTCTTTAGGCGCTGCGACTGTTAGTGCAGAAGTGAATCCTTTTGGAATAAGTGAACTTTCGGGCGGCTATATGCAACTTGCAGAAGCGAAGACGGGAAAGGGCGAAATGAAGTGTGGCGCTAATATGGCGGGCATGAAGAAAGATGAAATGCAATGTGGCGCTAATATGGCGGGCATGAAGAAAGATGAAATGAACTGTGGCGCCAAAATGGGAATGAAAGAAGGTACCTGTGGAGAAGGTCAGTGTGGCGCTATGATGATGGGCGAAGAGCCTAAAATGCCAACAGAAGGTAAGTGTGTAGGTAAAAGATAATCTTGTCTTTTTATTGATTTATGGATAATCGAGAGTATTCGGTTATCGGAGCGGGGCTTGGTTTACGGCGGTCGTTTATGCAAACGATTGCTGATAAGCCTCCGGCGTGTGTCGATTTTTACGAGGTTGCACCGGAAAACTGGATTACCTTAGGGGGTAAGATGGGTAAGCAATTTCGGGCGTTGACTGAGCGTCTCCCTTTTATTTGTCATGGTTTGTCGTTGTCTATCGGTAGCGCAGATCCATTGGATGAAGTGTTTATTCGGGAAATTAAAGATTTTCTTCGAACCCACCAAATTAAGCTATACAGTGAGCACCTCAGTTATTGTAGTCATAAGGGTCATTTGTATGACCTTTTACCCATTCCTTTTACCAGCGAAGCGGTTGAGTATGTGGCGGGGCGTATTCGACGTGTTCAGGATATTTTAGAGCAAAGAATTGCTATTGAGAATGTTTCGAATTATGCAGTACCCAGTCATGAGCTTTCAGAAATAGAATTCTTTAATGCGGTTGTTGAGCAGGCTGATTGTGATGTGCTGCTAGATCTAAACAATATTTATGTGAATAGCATTAATCATAGTTATGATCCGGAAGCTTTTTTAAAAGCAATTCCAGGCGAACGTATTGCGTACGCGCATGTGGCAGGACATTATGTTGAGTCGGAAGATTTTTTAGTTGATACGCATGGCGCTGCTATTGTTGATCCTGTTTGGACGTTGTTAGGACAAGCGTATGAATTATTCGGCACCTTTCCGACACTGCTAGAGCGTGATTTTAATCTTCCTGCTATGAATGAACTGCTGAGTGAAGTTCAGAAGATTAAGAAAATACAAAATGATTATCAGTTATCCAGGCGCGCAATAAGACATGGCTGAAAATAAGAATAATGTTTTTTCTTTTCAGGAGAAACAGGCGGCCTTTACTGATTACTTAAGAAACCCTCAGGTTTGCCCAGTCCCAGAAGGTGTTATTCCGGAACGTATAGATATCCATCGTGAACTGATGTTTAACAATATTAGTAGTTTTCTGGAGACGAGCTTTCCTATTTTACGGTCAATCATTGAAGACAATGCCTGGAAAGAATTGTGCCAAGATTATTTTCTAGTCCATCACAGTAGAACACCGTATTTCTCAGAAATACCAGAAGAGTTTTTGTCCTATCTTCAGGAGGAACGAGTTACACGGGCAGATGATCATCCATTTATATTGGAATTGGCGCATTATGAATGGGTTGAAATGGCATTAGCAATTTCATTGGATGAGCAACCGAAAGTGAACGATCAGTTAATCCAAGAGTCACTGACAACTGAAATTGCATTATCGCCGTTGGCTTGGCCACTGGCCTATCAATATCCGGTGCATTTGATATCTTCTACTTTTAAACCACAATGTCCGCCCGAGGCAGCTACTTTTTTGTTGGTTTATCGGGATAGTGATTTAGAGGTTAATTTTATAGAAATGACGCCGCTCACGTTTCGGCTACTGCAACTGCTTGAACAACAGTCAGTTTGGTTGTTGGATGATTGTTTGAAGGGTTTGGCTCGAGAATTTGTTAATTTTAAGCCCGGTGTGATTTACAACGGAGGACTGGGGATTTTACAGGACTTAGCGGCCAGAGGCATTGTCTATCAACCGTAAAATTAGAATGCATTTTACGGTTGATAGTGGGACTGAAGGGTTAGTTGTTGGTTACAGTCACCGAGTTTTAAAAATAGTCGGTGTTTGTGGCGCTTGTTTTATTTGCAGACAGTGGTAAGCGGCATTCTCATAGCGAATTCGGAGTGATTGGGTATGTTTTTGTTCTCTGAGAAATTTTTGGGCTTCTTTTGCTGTTAAGTCTTTCATCATATAAGTAGCGATACACATGCACGGCTCTTTAAAGCGCGCTCGGTCTATGTCTTTATTAATTGAGTTTTTGAGTTCGCGGGCGATGCACTGTTGCGAAAACTTGTGTTCAAAAGGGTGTTTGTCCATGTCTCTTGCTTTGTTATGTCCGTGGTCAAAGCTCATTTTTGGGGCGGAATTAACGGTTGTCGAAGGTGCATGTGTTGTTTCTTTTGGGTTGTCATCTGAGCAGGCAGTTAAAAATAAAGTCAGTGCCATGGTGTAAAAAAACAACCGGAATCGTAGTTTTGTTATTTTCATAGTATTTTCACAGGAAGGATAAAAATAAGCAGATAATACCTTATTTCTACTCTATCATTTTCCAAATTGGCTTACCAGTCGGTATTTTTTTGAATAATTAGAAAGTGGCAAGTCTATGTTATGGATAACAATCGGAGGTTGTAAAAAATGAAAACGGTTTCATTTGTGAGTCATTTTGAATCTGCCTTAGCGCAATTGCCTGAATCGACAAAAAAAGAGTTGGAACGCCCTTTTAGACAGTGGTGTGATCGCCTGAATGGAGGCGGTTTCAAGGCGCCGACTGAGCATGAATTTATTCAATCGGTTATAAAGGTGTGTGGTTCCAGTCAATTTGTCGCTGAAAGTTGTGCAAGAGATGCCGCATTATGGGCGGATTTGGTTGCGGGAGAAACCTTATACGCTACCGTTAACCGTGAAGATTTTTATACCGAAACCTTAGCGGCCTATGCGGTGACCAGTGAAGCAGAGTTAATGGTTTTACTCAGGCGGTTTCGGCGTTGTGAAATGGTCAGAATTGCATGGCGTGATATTGCCGGTTGGGCATCTGTAGAAGAAACATTATCAGATTTGTCGGCACTCGCCGATGCCTGTGTTCAGTATGCACTTGATTTTTTACACGCGCAAGCAACCCAACAGTGGGGCGTGCCCGTTTTATCGAATGGTAAGGAGCAACGCCTCGTTGTTTTGGCCATGGGTAAATTAGGGGGGGAAGAGCTTAACTTTTCCTCGGATATCGATTTGATTTATTGCTATGCCGAATCAGGAGAATTAACCGCAGGTAAGAAGCATTTAGATTACAGTGACTTTTTTTCTCGACTGGCAAAAAAGCTAACCCGTGTCTTAAGTGACGTCACTGTAGATGGATTTGTTTATCGGGTTGATACCCGTTTAAGACCTTTTGGCGCGAGTGGCCCATGGGTTATGAGTTTTGTAGGGCTAGAAAATTATTATTATACCCAAGCGCGGGAATGGGAGCGTTATGCCATGGTCAAGGCACGCGTTATTGCCGGTGATGCTGACATGGGTGAATTATTGATGGAGACACTTAATCGGTTTGTGTATCGACGCTATTTAGATTACGGGGCTTTTGAGGAGCTACGCCGTATCAAATATAAGATCAAAGAAAAACTGGTGGCAGAAGGCAAGGTCGATAATATTAAGTTGGGTGTTGGCGGAATTAGAGAGATTGAATTTGTGGTGCAATCTTTTCAATTAATAAGAGGCGGAACGGATATTTATTTACAGCACCGTCAATTACTTATTATTTTGGATAGATTAAAGACGACTGAATTATTACCGGAACAGGATGTTGAAATATTGCGGGCAGCTTATCTCTTTTTGAGAAAAACAGAAAATCGCTTACAACAATATCGAGATGAACAAGTCCATGACTTACCGCAAACAAGCCAAAGAAAATTTTTGTTAGCCTATTCAATGGGGTTTGATAATTGGCAGACCTTTTTAGTTGCTTTAGACCGACATCGACAACAGGTTTCAGGAATTTTTGAGCAGCTATTTTCTCGCTTAGATGAAAAAAAAAGCAAAGGTTTATCGCTCTGGGTTGGGATTGCAGACGATGATATTTTAATAACTGATTGGCTTGCTTTAGGTTACAGGGATGCTGAGAATCTGTTGGTGCGGGTAAAAAAATTTAGAGAGTCAGCAGCGGTTAGGCGATTAACGACTAAAGGGGCTGAAACCTTAGATCGGTTGGTACCTTTGGTCATAGAGCAAACCGGGCAGGTCATGAATCAAGATGAAACCTTGATCCGATTATTAGGATTATTGTCGAAAGTCGCCGGTCGTAATGTTTATTTTGCGTTGTTGATTGAAAACCCAAAAGCGTTAACGCATTTAATTAAATTAACGGCGGCCAGTCCATGGATTGGTCAGCAAATGGCCGCTTATCCGGTTTTATTCGATGAATTGTTGGATGGGCGGACATTGTATGAGCCGTTGTCAAAAGATAAGTTAAACGCTGATTTGGCGCTTGTTTGGGCAAAAAACAAGGACAATGATACAGAAACATTCATGAATGAACTGCGTCGTTTTAAGCAGATTAATATGTTGCGCGTGGCGGTAGCTGGAATTATGGATGTTATACCGGTCATGGTGGTCAGTGATTACTTGACTGCACTTGCAGAAGTGGTTTTACAGCAGGTCGTTCACTCTGCTTGGCATTTATTAGGTCAAAAACACGGTCTACCTCAAGGTTGTGATTTTGAGTCCAGTGGGTTTGCCGTCATTGGACTTGGGAAATTAGGCGGTTATGAGTTAGGGTATGGCTCAGACTTAGATATGGTTTTTTTATATCATAGTGTCGATGAGGGTGCTTTAACGGATGGATTAAGACCGATTAGCACGGTTGAATTTTATGTTCGGTTAGGACAGAAAATTTTATTTTTGTTAAACAGCAAATTGTTATCCGGTATTTTGTATCAATCGGATATGCGTTTGAGGCCCAATGGTGATTCCGGCTTATTAGTGGTTTCTGTACAAGGATATGCGATTTATCAGCAAGAAAATGCGTGGACCTGGGAGCATCAGGCTTTAGTTCGGGGGCGTTTTGTTGCGGGGGATCAGTCCGTGGGTGCAAGATTTGACACTATACGAGAAAATATATTAAGCCAACCTCGAGATTTTAGTGTGTTGAAAAAAGAGGTTTTGGCAATGCGTTTGAAAATGCGAGATCATTTTTTAAAACCGAATGACACCTCGTTTCATTTAAAACATGGGACTGGAGGTATTGTCGATATTGAGTTTATAGTACAATTTTATGTATTAGCTTATGCTGAAAGTAATTTAGAGTTAGTAACATTCACCGATAACATTAGATTGCTCCAACTTTTACACGAGAAAGGGGTTCTTTCTAAAAGAGATGCAGATATTTTGCAACGAGCTTATTGTGAGTATCGCATTAAAAGCCACCAACAGGTTTTACAGGAACGGGCGGTAGCGGTTGATGGTAGATGCGTTGTTGAATTACGTTCGCAGGTACAGTCTGTATGGCACGCTATAATGGATTAATTTAATGATTATACGGTGGGAGAAAGAATAATGACGATGGATGACAGAGATGGTGTTATCTGGATGGACGGAGAATGGCTGCCTTGGCGTGAAGCGAAAGTGCATGTATTAACGCATACCTTGCATTATGGCGCCGGTGTTTTTGAAGGTATCAGAGCCTATAACACCGATAAAGGCGCTGCCATATTTAAGCTCCAAGAGCATACGGACCGGTTGTTTAGATCCGCGCAGATTTTGATGATGAATGTGCCTTTTACCAAGGATGAGTTAAATAAGGCACAACGTGAGGCGATTAGCTTAAATCAACTCGACAGTGCTTATATTCGAACCATGTGTTTTTATGGCTCAGAAGGAATGGGGCTTCGAGCAGATAATTTAAAGGTTCACGTCATGGTAGCCGCTTGGGAGTGGGGAGCGTATTTAGGCGATGAAAATCTTGAAAAAGGCATCCGGATCAGAACGTCGTCATATACGCGCAATCATGTTAATAGCACCATGTGTAAGGCAAAAGCCAACGGTAATTACATTAACTCAATTTTAGCATTACAAGAAGCGTTATCGACCGGTTATGACGAAGCTTTGTTGTTAGATCATGAGGGTTTTGTCGCCGAGGGCAGTGGCGAGAACTTATTTATTATTCGTAACGGTAAGATTTTTACGCCTGAAACCACGTCGGCTTTGGAGGGGATTACCCGGGAAACTATTATGACTATTGCTAATGAGCATGGTTATGAAGTGATAGAAAAGCGTATTTCCCGTGATGAAGTGTATGTGGCCGATGAAGCCTTTTTCACCGGGTCAGCAGCAGAAGTAACCCCTATTCGTGAATACGATGGACGTGTGATTGGAAATGGCGCAAGAGGACCGGTTACCCAACAAATTCAAGCATTATACTTTGACTATGTGGGTGGTCGTCGCGATGATCACCAGGAATGGCTGGATTATGTGAACTAATGAGGTTGATGATTTGAATAAAGTCTTAGTCGTGGGTCCTTCGTGGATCGGCGATATGGTGATGGCGCAAAGTTTATTTATAACCATAAAGAGCTTGAATCCAGATGTGCAGATAGATGTATTGGCGCCGGCATGGACGTTTCCATTATTGGCGCGTATGCCAGAAGTTAATCAGTCTGTCGCGATGCCCTTAGGACATGGTCAATTAGGCTTGGGTGAGCGAGTTAAATTAGGACGCCGTTTAGCTGCAGAAAATTACCAGCGAGCAATGGTATTACCTAATTCGTGGAAGTCTGCGCTCGTGCCTTTTGCCGCGAAAATTCCACAGCGAGTGGGTTATTTAGGGGAATGCCGTTGGGGTTTATTAACAGAGCCTCGTAAATTAGTTAAACAGGTTTTGCCCATGACCGTACAACGTTTTGTTGCTTTGGGCTTGGCAGACGGTGGGTGTCCGGCTGATATCCCTATCCCTAAATTACATGTCAGTTCCACGGGGCGGGCTGCGGTCACGGCTAAATTTAATCTCACTCGGGATCAGAAAATTTTGGCATTATGCCCGGGTGCAGAATATGGTTTGGCCAAGCGTTGGTTGCCGGCGCATTTTGCAGCAGTTGCAGAGGCTAAAATAGCGAAAGGTTGGCAGGTCATGTTATTAGGCTCTGATAAGGATCAAGACGTAGCTGGGCAGATTAATTTGTTGACGAAGCACCAGTGTCTGGATCTTATCGGTAAAACAACGCTGGCTGAAGCGGTTGATTTATTATCGTTAGTTGATGCGATTGTGAGTAATGATTCTGGGTTGATGCATGTTGCTGCTGCTTTGAATAAGCCCTTGGTTGCTATTTATGGTTCTTCAGATCCGGGATTTACCCCGCCGTTACATCAAGCCGCTAGGATTATTTCTTTACAAAAGTCATGTGCTCCTTGTTTTAAACGAGAATGTCCCTTAGGGCATACGCATTGTTTAACTGAAATTATGCCTGATCGTGTTCTTTCTGAAATAACTGCTTTTAACTTGTGAGGATTGCCATCGTCAAGCTATCGGCGCTCGGTGATATTGTCCATGCCATGGTCGCTTTACAGTTTTTAAAAAGTCATATTAAGGGCATTAAAATTGACTGGTTTGTAGAGGCTGCTTTTGCTGAATTATTGGCAGATAATCCTGATGTTGGTCAAATTAACGTGGTTAATTTAAAGGCGTTAAAAAAAAATAAAAAAGGTATTTTTAAGCACTTTAAGGAGCTTAAATGTTTTTCAGAAAATGACTATGATTGGATTATCGATGCGCAGGGCTTACTAAAATCTGCCGTGGTGAGCCGGCTATTGGGGAAAAATACCGCAGGCTTTGATCGGGGTTCAGCGCGCGAAGGCTTGGCAGCAATGTTTTATAACAAGACCATCACCAGTGCTTACGAGAATAATACGATTGACCGAAATGTTCAGGTTATTACCGAACCCTTAGGTTTTCGGGTGAGTGAGGCGATGATCATGACTAAGCGGCCATTTTTATTTTACCGTGACTGCAGTGATGTCTATGAGAAGTATCTTTCTGAGACGAAAAAGAATATTGTTTTTGCGATTGGCTCAACCTGGGAGAGTCGAAATTACCCAAAAGAGCACTTTCTTGAGGTGATAGAGGGGCTACAACAACATAGTTTAATACTGTGGGCGACAGCGCAAGAAAAAGAACGCGCTGACTGGATTGCACAGCGTTCCCTATTTGCAAAGGTTTTACCTAAATTAACCATGAATGCGTTAAAGGCAGTGATTGCAAATACAGATTTGATGATTGGAAATGATACCGGGCCTACGCACATGGCTTGGGGACTCAATAAGCCATCGATTACCTTGTTTGGGCCGACGCCGGTGAGTCGGATTTATCAGACTGAAATCAATATTGCCTTAAAGTCGCCTTCTACAGTCAATCCTTTAAAGCTTAATAAGCAGGATTTTTCTATTGCTGAAATTCCCGGGACTGTTGTCGTTGAACACGCGCAAAGGTTGTTAAGTTAGCCACCGGATAGCGACACATATCAACAGTGTTATCTGAGACTGACAACGTGGAATAATTGTTAATTTCAGAGGTACGGCATTGAGTACGTTTTTTAAAGTGGTGTCTCCCATGTGCACCGTTTTGTACTTTTGTTCTTGAACCAGGGGTTCAAGTGGGAACATTACAGATCAAAAAGGCTTTCCGTTAACGGACATGCTCACCATGATCAACGTCTGTACCCTAAGTTTGTATCTAAGCCCAAGAAGACCAAATACGCCTCGGTTGCTACAGGAGACACAGATTCATTCTAACGCAGTTGGTGGCGACAGGAAATGGAAAATTAAACTTTTTCGAGTGTGTTATCTATTTTTCTTTGCAATCGTAATAGCTGACGGTCAATTTCAAGGTTTAATTGTGGATTTTCAATTGTTGTCGGGTCAATGTCGTGGACTAGGTTTAGAGCGGCCATAACGGCAACTCTTTCTGCATTAGTGACTTTCCCGGAGTCTCTAATTTCTCGCATTTTATTATCAAGCCGTTGTGCTGAATGTGTGAGATTATCTTTTTCTTCAGTTGTGCACGACACTTTATATTCTTTCCCGAGTATAGACAGTGAAACAGAACAGTTTTTTGTCATGACATATGCTCCATTGATTTGAGTCGTGTTATCATGGCTTCAACTTTTGTTTTTGCTAGAACCGTTTTCTCGATTAGTTTAGATTTTTCACGTATTAATTCTGCCTGTTTGATTTTAAGCAATTCATTTTCTTCGGTAATGGAATTACACATTTGAATAAGACTATCCAGTTTTTCTTCAAGGATCTGAATTTGATTAAGTTGCTTGTTTTCACTTGCCATGGCTTGGAATAGGGTTAATGTTGAAATTGCTCATATAATTAGTATAGACCCTGATACTAGCATAAGGGGTCTGGTTTATTAAAGTTCAAAAAAAGGGTTAACGTTATTTTATGACATATTTATCTATTGATGCATTGTTAATGGATGCCGGTGTAACATCCAATGCGGCTGAGGCACACGGTCTTGCAACAGGCATGTTGTGTGTTGATATTCAGGTGTCCAATGATTTATGGTTAAAAGAATTATTGGCAGAGTCAAAGCCATTGACCGATGTTGAAAAATTGGCGTTGTTGGCATTGTTTGAACAGACAGCTAAATTGTTGAGTGAGGGCGGTTTTGAGTTTGATTTATTATTGCCTGATGATGATGAGATTTTATCTAACCGTGTTGAGGCCTTAAGGCATTGGTGTTTAGGTTTCTTGTTAGGTTTGGGGTTTACCCGTTCAGTAGATGATTGGCCCGGTGAAAGTGGTGAGTTGCTAAAAGATCTTGTTGCATTTACGCATGTAGACGGCGATGCGGAAGGCGAAGAAGATGAGGTTGCTTTCATTGAATTGGTGGAATATGTTCGAGTGGCTGTTCAGGTTATTCATTCTGATTTAGCTCAAGAAGATGATGCAAAGGCATTGCATTAGAATGGTTGGATTTTTAAAAAATAATAAAGTATGAATCAAGAAGAGTTTAAACGTCGACGACGTTTTATGATGGAAGAGGTGGGTGAGGGTAACATCGTTATTATTGCCAGTGCCGCCGAAAAAAACCGCAACAGAGATGTTGATTATCCTTTTCGTCAAGACAGTGACTTTTATTATTTAACAGGATTTGCGGAATCAAATGCTGTAGCCGTGTTTATTCCTGGGCGTCAGCAAGGTGAATATTTATTGTTTTGCTCTGAATTTGATGCGCAAAAGGCGTTATGGGAGGGGGTTCATGCCGGCTTAGAAGGCGCTGTTGAAGATTATGGTGCTGATGACGCTTTTCCTATTGAAGATCTAGATGATATTTTACCGGGTTTGCTTGAAAATAAAGCGCGGGTATTTTATCCGATGGGGCGTGACAGTGAGTTAAATCATCATATCTTGGAATGGGTTAATACCTTAAGGGAAAAAAGTCGCTCGGGTATCCGGGTGCCCGGTGAGTTTGTTTCTTTAGAGCATGTGCTTCACGAGATGCGTCTTTTTAAGAGTTCTCAAGAAATTGCGTGGATGCGTCAAGCGGCAGATATTTCCACGAAGGCGCATATTCGGGCTATGACGAGTTGTCGGTCGTGCCAATATGAGTTTCAAGTTGAGGCGGAATTGATTCATGAATTTATGTTTCATGGCCTTAGGTCACCGGCGTATCCATTGATTGTAGCAAACGGTGCTAATGCCTGTATTTTACATTACACTGAAAATTCTTCACGGTTACAAGCGGGAGATTTGTTATTAATCGATGCGGGCGCGGAATGTAATTATTATGCGGCAGATATTACCCGGACTTTTCCGGTATCGGGTCGTTTTAGTCAGCCGCAGAAATTATTGTACCAATTGGTCTTAGATGCACAACTCGCGGCTATTGAGCAGGTACACCCTGGGATACCTTGGAATCGCTCACATGAAATTGCCATCGAAGTGTTAACGGCAGGTTTAGTGGATTTAGGTATTTTGAGTGGTGCGGTTAGTGAATTAATTGAGGAAGAGGCGTATAAACCTTATTATATGCATCGAATTGGACATTGGTTAGGGATGGATGTGCATGATGTGGGAGATTATAAATTAGATGGGCAGTGGCGTGTATTAGAGGTGGGGATGGTCTTGACTATTGAACCCGGGCTTTATATTCCTAAAGAGGACACTTCGGTTGCACCGCAGTGGCGAGGTATTGGAATACGGATAGAGGATGATGTTCTGGTAACAGACAGTGGCTGTGAAGTATTGACTGATGCAGCACCTAAAAGTATTCAGGAGATTGAAGCATTGATGCAGGCCGGATAAATGCGCTGCGATTATGATTTAATTATTGTGGGTGGTGGATTAGCCGGTAATTGTTTAGCTTTGGCATTAAAAGATTCCGGCTTGCGGATTGCATTAATTGAAGCTGAAACCCCTGCAGAACGAGAGCATGCTCCGATAGGGCAACGTGCCTTGGCTTTGGCGTATGGGTCAACCGTCATGTTGGCGGCTTTGGGCGTGTGGGAGACCATTAAAAAAACCGCAACACCGATCAAGCATATTCATGTTTCCGATCAGGGCCACTTTGGTAAGACGCGTTTATCAGCAGATAAAGAGGGTGTCGATGCTTTGGGCTATGTAATTACGGCCCGTCATATAGAAAGTCATGTCAGTGAACAAGCCAGTAAAACGGCATTAACGACTTATTGTCCTGCTCGAGTCGTGGGGTTGATGTCCAGTGATGAAGCAGCCTATGTTAATCTTAATGTTGATCAGCAATCGGTTAATTTGACGGCTAAACTCGTGATAGGTGCCGATGGTGGGCAATCTACGGTTCGGCAATTATTGGCTATTGAACAAAAGACTACGGACTATTTCCAAAAAGCGATTGTGACGACTGTTCGTTCATCGTTAGGGCATAACAATGTTGCCTATGAGCGTTTTACCGCGGAGGGGCCTTTAGCTGTTTTACCCGCAACAGGCAATCACAGTTCTGTCGTGTGGACGCGTACAACGGAACACGCTGATGACCTCATCCAAAGAAGCGATGCAGATTTTCTGGCGGAACTGCAAAATTGTTTTGGTTTTAGAATGGGTTCATTACAGTTAGTAGGCCCCCGTTTTGCTTTTCCAGTGAACCTTATTCGGGCTGAAAAGATGGTCCAGAGGCGTGCTATTATTGTCGGTAATGCCGCACATCAATTGCATCCGGTGGCAGGGCAGGGTTTTAATCTTGGATTACGTGATGTATTGCAGTTAGCAGAAATGTTAATCGAACAGGTTGAGAACGAAGGCGATATTGGTGAACCTGCTTTTTTAGATAGCTATGCAAAAGCGCGCCAAATTGATCATGATAAGGTTATTAATTTTACCGATGGATTAGTCCGTGTTTTTTCTAATGATTGGCTTCCTGTTACTATTTCACGGAATACAGCATTGATTTTACTCGATCATGTCAATAGTGTTAAATCCTTGGTGACCCAGCATGCCATGGGCTTAGGGGGTAGATTACAACGTCTTGGGAAACGGAGATATTGAGGTGATAGATCAGTACGAAGTTGTTGTGGTCGGGGGCGGCATTGTGGGTGCAACCGTTGCGTGTGGATTAGCACGCGCAGGGATTTCAGTCGGGTTATTAAATAAAGATGATCCGCCGCGAATCTGGTCACAAGTTGGCTGTGATCTTCGTGTTTCAGCGCTCACACAAGGGTCCGTTAATATTATGCAGGCGTTAGGGGCTTGGCCTGAGATTGTTCGACGGGGTGTAAGCCCTTATCGGGATATGCGTGTTTATGATGGCGCTGGTCATGGTTGTCTGCATTTTGATAGTGCTGAAACACATTTTCAAGAATTAGGTTTTATCGTTGAAAATAGAGTAATTGTTGCCGGGTTATGGGATCTATTCGAGAGTTTTGAATGTGGTGAATCAATCTGTGCGGATCCCGTTGTAGCGATAGCACCTCATGATTTAGGGCGACAATTGACGTTACGAAGTGGGCGATGTATTAAAGCAGAGTTAGTTATAGCTGCAGATGGCCAGCACTCTGTAATGCGCAGTCAAATGGGTATTGGCGTACAAGGCTGGCCTTATCATCAACAAGGTTTAGTAACAACGGTATCAACCGCTAAGAGTCATCAACGGACGGCTTGGCAGCGATTCTTAGAGCAGGGCCCATTAGCTTTTTTACCGTTGCATAACGGACAAAGTTCAATTGTTTGGACGCTAGGGACAGCAAGTGCTAAGGCCTATACTGAGTGCTCAGAGGGGGATTTTTTAGCTGCTTTAATGAAGGCTTCAGACGGGCTATTGGGTGAAATAACCGCCGTGGGTACGCGTGCTGCTTTTCCACTGAATTTTCAACATGCGAATAGTTATACGGCTGAGGCTTTTGCCTTAGTGGGTGATGCGGCGCATACCATGCATCCATTAGCAGGACAGGGTGCTAATGCCGGATTATTAGATGCCGCCGCTATGATCGAATTATTAGCACAGGCAAAAGAACGACGACGGCCGTTAGGCGGTCAGCAAGTGTTAAGACGCTACGAGCGCTGGCGAAAAGGCGATAATTTAGTCATGATGACGGCGATGGATTTATTAAAGCGAATGTATGGGGTTCATGAGCAGCCTTTTGTTCAATTGCGATCACTGGGAATGAATGTGATTAATAACTCAAGGCTTCTTAAAAAAATGTTTAATCAATATGCGATGGGACTCAGGTCAGGTTTGCCAACGTTGGCTTCCAACGCTGCCAGCCATGGAAAGCGAAGCGAGGGCTGGTAGTCCGCGATAGGCGTAGG
>MPSY01000270.1 GCA_001901525.1 Methylococcales bacterium OPU3_GD_OMZ
ATATCATTTCAGGTGTGACATTAAATTTAAATGCAACCAGTGATACGGCGACTAATATCAATATTAACCGAGATTTAGATTTAGCCAAAACAACGATTAAATCGACAGTTGATGCGGTTAATCTGTTTAGTAGTACCTTAAAAACATTAAGTAATAGTGTTGATGGCGATTTAGCCAATGACAGCACAGTTATTCAGATAAAAAACAAAATCAAGCAATTGTTTTATTCTGAAAGTTCGAAACCGGGCACAACGATTAAAACGATGACTGATCTCGGTATCAGTTATGATAAATTCGGAACCCTGTTAGTCGACGATTCTAAGCTTGATTCCGCAATGGTTGATCATTTTGATGAAATTAAGGATTTTTTTAGTGGCGGTACGGATGACCACAGTTCATATGATTCAGAAGACAAACCGCTACTGAGTGCATTAACATTGTCAAGTGGCTTAAATAACAGTAATGATACTGCAACGATTACCATTGCAAGTGGGGTTACGATTTCAGTTACCGGTGCCTATGCAAGCGCTGCAGATTTAGCAACGGCATTGGCAACCCAAACGGCAACGGGTTATACCCTAACTGCCGCTGGTGATGAATTAATTATTAAATCAACAGCGACAGGGGCAAGTGTTAGCGCCTTATCGCCTTCAATTTCATCTACGGGCACTTCAGTGAGTTTTTCTTCAACGGAAAATAATGCCGGGAGTGATGGACTAACCCGTGGTTTAGCCGGCGATATCACCATCTTATTAGGTGATTATCTAGCTTACAAT
>MPSY01000271.1 GCA_001901525.1 Methylococcales bacterium OPU3_GD_OMZ
TCGGCCAGTAACGGAGAAATGAAAAAATGAATATTAAGCAAATCGAAATAGAGGAGGCGTAAAAATGAATATGAGTATAATCAAAAACGAGGACTCACCCACCTACAATGGTGCGTTAAAAAACACAGATGACGATTATATTGAGCAGGCAAAACGGATCTTAAAAAAACGGTTCCAGAGGTCAAGCGCTATAAACAATCCGCAAACCATTAAAGACTATCTAATTTTACATTACTCGACGGTGCAGAGGGAAGTTTTCAGCGTGGTGTCGCTGGATGCGCAACACAGAGTTATTAGCATCAGAGAGCTATTTTTGGGCACTATTAACAGCTCGGGGGTGCATCCGCGAGAAGTTGTCAAAGCGGCGTTGGCAGATAACGCCAATAGCGTGATCTTTGCGCATAATCATCCGTCAGGGATACCGGAGCCCAGCCAGGCCGACAAAAGCATTACGGAAAAGTTAAAAAATGCGCTCGATCTTGTTGAGATAAATGTCTTGGATCACATTATCGTAGGCGGCGGCAATGCTTTTTCTTTTGCGGAAAGTGGTCTGATGTGAGCGGCAGTCTCTTTTTTGCCGCAACTTCTGGCGAAAAGGCTAGTGGAGGCGCAGAAAATTAAGTGGTCGTAAAACTGCCGAACGATTTTGGGAAAACACTAACAACTCATGGCAGCTTAATACCCCATTGTTGACAATACCGGCTGATTAGTTCGTTCTGGTCGGCCAGTAGTTGTTTTTGCGTGCCGTATTTTTCTGTAAACTCATGCGGCGAGT
>MPSY01000032.1:0-13594 GCA_001901525.1 Methylococcales bacterium OPU3_GD_OMZ
GATTTCGACAGGTAATAACTGACTGTAATGGACCGGCTCAGCGACAGAGCAGGCCTCATCTAAACCATCCGTTGCAATGATAAGACAGAGACTTTTTAACCCCGAAGGATGGGCAATCGTACGTAATTCATTTTCTTGTATATAGCCCGAACTTGCCGCATGTAACAAAGTACCTTGAGCACCTTGCGACTCCGCGATGACTTGTCCTTTTAAGACTCGATCACCGGTTTTAACCAAAGCCCTAGCAACCTCGCCGGACCGAAACACCAATGGATAGACCAGCTCATCGGGAATAGTGGCGCTGATGATCAAGCGCTGACGAGACAAATCCTTATGCCCATCCAGATCAAGCCCACCGTCAAGAGTCCAACGTTTAAATACCATTACCCCGTCCATACCAATCCAACAGCATTGTTAATGCGTCTTAATGCCTATTATTTACCGGTTCCGGCCATTGCCAATTCGACACACTCAGACCAATAGGCGTCATTACGATACAATCAACCGGGCATGGATCAACACATAAATCACAACCCGTACATTCAAAAGCAATAACCGTATGCATATACTTAGCCGCCCCTAAAATAGCATCGACGGGACAGGCTTGAATACACATGGTGCACCCTATGCAGTCAGTCTCAACGATGACTGCAACTTTTTGTTCTGTTGCTACACCGAAATTCTCATCCAGTGGTTTAACCTCAAGACCGAGCAAATCAGCCAAGGCTTTAACCCCCGCCTCTCCTCCCGGTGGGCATTGATTTATATCAGCCTTTCCCCTTGCAATCGCTTCAGCATAAGGCTTACAGCCCGGAAAGCTGCATTGCCCACACTGCGTTTGCGGCAACACCGCTTCAATTTCCGCAACCAGAGGATCACCCTCAATTTTAAATCGAATCGCGGCGTATCCTAAAATCACCCCAAAAAAAGCAAAGACCAAGCAAACCCAAAACAATTAATTACCCTTTAACCCATCCGGCAAAGCCCATAAATGCCATCGACATTAATCCGGCTGTCACCAGAGCAATCGCATTACCCTTGAAAGGCAGCGGAATATCCGCCAACTCAATCCGTTCTCGCAACCCGGCAAACAAAACCAATACCAATGAAAAACCAATCGCCGCACCAAAACCATACAAAGCCGATTGTAGAAAACCATTTTGTGCCTGAACATTCAGCAACGCTACGCCTAAAACAGCACAATTGGTTGTGATCAACGGTAAAAAAATACCCAGCGCTTGGTAGAGCATCGGGCTGGTTTTATGAACAACCAATTCCGTAAATTGAACCACAAAGGCAATCACAACAATAAAAACAATGGTACGCAAATATTCAAGACCTAACGGCACCAATAAATACTGGTTCGCGATATAACTACAAACAGAAGACAAGGTCAAAACAAAAATCGTAGCTAAGCCCATCCCCATGGCCGTTTCAAGCTTTCTTGAAACACCCATAAAAGGACACAAGCCTAAAAATTTAACCAACACGAAGTTATTTACTAAAATCGTGCTAACTAAAATAAGCAGATAATCCTGCATTATTTAATTCGCATACCTACTTGTGCCCCCTCATCTGGCGCTAATACCCAAATATCTTCGCCACCGGGACCCGCTGCAATGACCATTCCTTCAGACAAACCAAAACGCATCTTCCGTGGTTCAAGGTTAGCCACCACAACCACCAAGCGACCGGTTAAAGATTCCGGCGTATAAGCTGACTTGATACCGGCCAAAATAGTACGGGTCTCATCACCGATATCAACGGTCAACTGCAATAACTTATCCGCGCCGTCAACGGCCTCAGCCTTAATAATTTTAGCAACCCGTAAATCTAATTTAGCAAAATCATCAAAGGCAATAGTCTTTGCTATCGTCTCATGTTTTTTTTCCACAACAACATCGGCAACCGGCGCCATACTTTCCTTCGAAGCCTCAACAACAGCCGCAATTTTAGCGGGGTCAACACGTGTCATCAACGGTTTAAACTGATTGATTGTATGCCCGGTGAGAGGCTCAAATTCTGTCGGCCATAATTGACTTTCAATATTTAAAAATAGCTCAGACTCTTGAGCCAACACGGGCACCACTGGCTTCAAATAAGCCACTAACACACGAAACAAATTAATGCCCATAGAACAGACTTCATGCAACTCCTGATCTTGATTTTCCGCTTTAGCAATTACCCATGGTTTTTTATCATCAATATATTGATTTGCCAAATCAGCCAAGGCCATAATTTCTCGCATCGCCTTACCAAACTCACGCCCTTCATACAGCTGTGCGATCGTTTCATTGCTGTCAATGAACTGCTGATACAACGCGGGCTCAGCACACTGATCCGATAACTGATTATTAAAACGCTTTTTAATAAAACCACTACAGCGGCTGGCAATATTAACCACTTTACCGACAAGGTCTGAATTGACCCGTTGCGAAAAATCATCAAAACTCAAATCGATATCATCAATACCAGCACTCAATTTAGCCGCAAAGTAATAACGTAAATACTCCGGATTCAAATGTTCTAAATAAGTACGCGCCTTAATAAAAGTACCGCGCGATTTCGACATTTTCTCGCCATTAACGGTCAAAAAGCCATGTGCAAAAATAGCACTGGGCGTTCTAAAACCAGCCCCTGTTAACATAGCAGGCCAAAACAAAGCATGAAAATAAATAATATCTTTACCAATGAAATGGTACAGTTCCGCCGTGCTGTCTTCACGCCAAAAATCATCAAACGCCAAGCCTTCTTTTTCGCAGAGCTTTTTAAAACTAGCCATATAGCCGATAGGCGCGTCTAACCAAACGTAAAAATATTTACCCGGCGCTCCTGGGATCTCAAAACCAAAATACGGAGCATCACGAGAGATATCCCACTCTTGCAGGCCTTGTTCAAGCCACTCATCTAATTTATTTTTAACCGTATCCTGCACATGACCGCCATGAATCCACTCACGTAGCATTTCACTAAAACCCGATAATTTCAGAAAATAATGAACCGAGTCTTTCTCTATAGGTTTCGCCCCTGAAACCACTGACACCGCATTTTTTAAATCTGTCGGCGAATACGTCGCTCCACAGACTTCACAATTATCACCGTACTGATCTTTAGCACCACATTTCGGGCAATCCCCTTTAATAAACCGGTCCGGCAAAAACATTTCCTTAATCGGATCATAAGCCTGCGTAATTTCACGCGACGAAATATACCCTTGATCTTTTAAGCGCTGATAAATTAATGTCGACAAGGTCTTATTTTCTTCGGAATGCGTACTGTGATAATGATCAAAGGCAACCGAAAAGTCCTTAAAATCTGCTTGATGCTCAATACTAACGCGCGCAATCAAATCCTCAGGGCTAATCCCTTCGCTATCAGCCCTTAACATAATAGGCGTTCCATGGCTGTCATCCGCGCAAACAAAAAAACAGCGGTGTCCCCGTTGCTTTTGAAACCGCACCCAAATATCAGTTTGAATATATTCAACTAAGTGACCCAAATGAATCGGCCCATTCGCATAAGGTAACGCACTGGTAACAAGAATTGTTCTTTCAGACATAATAATCAGTGTAAAAGCTATGTGATAAATAACCGATAATTATTGCATAAACCAAACATAAAATGTTGTGGTCAACACAGAATCCGCATGCAAAACGCCCGCTAACCTGTAAAATACTTATCCAGTATCCGCTATTTAAAAAAACCTCTCATCCACACGGAGTTCCAAAGCATGTCCAGCGATCTTAAAAGCGCTATTAATACCGCCTTACAAACAATCATGGACCCTTATCTGGAAACAGATCTGGTCTCGGCAAAAGCCATTAAACGCCTTGAAATCAAAGAAACAACTGTTCTCTTAAAAATAACATTAGGTTATCCTGCTAAAAGCTATGAGAGCGAACTCAAAAAAACCATCAACCATACCCTTAAAGCACTGGCTGGTATTACCGCTATTGACATCACCGTGGATTATGAAATTGCCAGTCATGCCGTGCAAAAATCACTCAAACTGCAACCCAATATTAAAAATATAATTGCTGTGGCCTCTGGAAAAGGCGGCGTCGGAAAATCAACAACGTCCGTTAACCTTGCCTTAGCATTATCTGCAGAAGGCGCTAACGTCGGTATTCTTGATGCCGATATCTATGGCCCAAGCATCCCCACCATGCTCGGCCTTTCAGGTCACCCTACGAGTCATGATGGAAAAACAATGGAGCCCAAAGTCGCTTTCAGCATTCAAACGAGTTCCATTGGCTACCTCATTGATCCAGACCAACCGATGATTTGGCGCGGCCCCATGGTCACCAATGCCTTACAACAACTCCTCAAAGATACCAATTGGGACGACCTTGACTACCTATTAATTGATTTGCCACCGGGAACCGGCGACATTCAACTCACCTTAGCACAACAAATTCCAGTGACCGCCGCCATTATTGTCACCACACCGCAAGATATTGCGCTATTAGATGCCCAACGGGGCCTAGGCATGTTCAACAAAGTCAACATTCCCGTATTAGGTATTGTAGAAAACATGAGTATTCATATTTGTAGCGAATGCGGTCATGAGGAAGCTATTTTCGGTTCCGGTGGCGGCTCAGCCATGGCAGAAAAAAATGCAGTACCCCTGTTAGGCGCCCTACCTCTCGATATTAATATTCGCCAACTGGCAGACACGGGAACGCCAACGGTTGCGCACGACCCTGATGGTCAGGCCGCAACAATGTATCGCGAAATTGCTCGAAAAATGACCGCTAAACTTTCTTTACAAAACAAAGACCATAGCGGTAAATTTGGCAACATTGTTATTCAATAAGAACATTTAAAAGAGCCTTTTTCATAGCTGAGAAAATTATCGATACCGGCCCTAAAAATAATAGCGTCGGCGGCATTGGATTGTTTTAGATGTTCAACTGACAATTGGCGAATAAATCCAATTCTGGCCAATAAACCTTTGCTTGCACATTCATAAAGCCCAGCACGGAATGAAACAAGTTGTCATGCGATAAAGATCTTTGGCTTGCCTTTTCAAGACAGGATCGACTCATCCACTGCCCACAAACCTCATCAGGCAACCATAACAACATTGGAATATGGGTTTGTTGCTCTGGAGCCATCATATAAGGCAGGCCATGCAGATAAAGATTATTCTCACCTAAAGACTCCCCATGGTCTGAAAGATATAGCATCGCCGTATCAAACTGCACTGAATTCTGTTTTAAGAAGTCGATCACTTGACCTAAAAAATAATCGGTATAAAGAAGGGTATTGTCATACCCATTGGTAATTTCTGATTGCTGACAATTATGCAATTGATTGGTCATACACACCGGTTTAAAAACAGCAAAGGCCTCAGGATATCTTAAATAGTAGGCCGGACCATGGCTGCCTTTTTGATGCAAAACAATAACGGTATCTTTTTGAAGTCCTGACACATAAGCCTGAAGGTTATGCAACAAAACCTCGTCAAAACACTCTCCTGTTGTACAAAATTCGGCCACCTCGCTGGCCACTAACTCATCGGTCGGAACCCTGTCACACACCCCTTTACACCCTGAGTTATTCTCCCGCCATAACACACCAATACCGGCAGTTTGAAGTACGTCCAATAAATTCTCATAGGTACGCCCCTTTGCGTGCGAATAATCACTGCGATTAAATTTAGAAAACATACAAGGCAGCGAGGTTGCCGTTGCCGTACCACAGGATGAAACATCACTAAAATTAATAATATTCTCACCACTTAGTACAGGGTTGGTTTGTCGTACATAACCGTTCAGAGAAAAATTTTGGGCACGCGCTGTCTCCCCCACCACTAAAATAAATAGCTTATTTTTCTCATTGCGTAGTTGGGACTCCCCTAAAACGGCATCTTCACCAATCGCCTGAATAACCACAGGACCGGCTGTTAAATTTCTTTTCGCCAACGTTATCAACGCGTAACTGAAATTAATCGGGTTCATTAAATGCCGCAAATGACGCTCATTTCTTACCACCGAGGCAAACTCCTGAAAAAAAACACCCGCAATACTCGCCATTACCAGCAAACTGACAAGCACAACCTTCAAGCGGACAAAGCGCATCACCCCCAGACTCCGATCAATCTCCGTGTAATAAATCAACCCAGCCGGTAAAAACCCTAACAGCGTTACATTCAAAATCATCTGGATATTAACCAATTCAAAGGTCTCACCCACATCGGTTTGAAGCGCATTCAAAAGCATATTACGCTCCATTAAAACACCATAAGAATCCATGAAATGGCTAGCAAAGGAGGCCGCAATCACTATTAACATAGCAATCGGCTTAAGTAAATAACGCCCACTTAACAGGGTAAAAATCAGATTAAGAAAAACAACTAACGCAACAAAAACGGCGACAATAAAGCCAATATGTTCACTCCACGTTGTTTCAAATACTTTTAAAACCGCGCGCCAAAAAGAAATATTATGAAAAACAACCAAAAACAATGCCAATAATATAGTTAGCTTGGCACTACTCACCTGAAATTTTAATTTTGACCCCATCATTTTCTACCCATGACTCATCTTTGACACTCCCCCAAGATCATCCGAATAAAACCAAGCCCCAAACAACCGCTACGGTTACCAGTGAAACAAAGACGGCTGCCGACCCTAAATCTTTAGCTCGCTTTGATAAATCGTGATACTCCAAACCGATTCGATCAACCACCGATTCTATCGCCGTATTTAATAATTCCACCAATAATACCAGTAACAAACAACCCACCAATAAAGCGCGTTCAGTACCATTTTCACCCAGAAAAAAACCGATCGGCACTAACACAACAAATAACCCAAACTCCTGCCTAAAAGCCGCCTCACCGCTAAAAGCAGCCTTAAACCCCGCCATAGACCACTTAAACGCATGCATAAAATGCGCAACGCCGTTCAGTTTTTTCATTCCATGCACCCTGAAACGCTGATTGACTCAGACCCGAAAATAACACCTTATTACGTTATCTTCACATCCTAACCGCTCGCTAAAAAATTTTATTGAAAAAAAGTGATAACTATACCCTGATAGAGCCCTTCTTAATAGCGATAACCCCAAACAATTAGCACGGGTAAGTGTTCATTTCATAAGCTCTAAAAGAGCCTCACTGTAATTCTCTGCTATAAACAATTAAGCGGCATGTTAAAATAAGAAAGTTATACTGTCAGAAAAAATCAATCGCACGAAGCATCAGACAAGCGTGCTATTTTAAATTTCTCCACCCCCTAAAATACAAACGATAATAACGAAAAAACATGAGTATTAAACCCGATAAATGGATTCGCCACATGGCGCTACAAAACGACATGATAACGCCCTTTGTCGATAATCAGGTCAGACACCAATCAGAGGAGCGCGTTATCTCCTTTGGCACCTCAAGTTACGGTTATGATGTCCGTTGCTCTAATGAATTTAAAATTTTCACCAATATTAATTCCGCTATTGTCGACCCAAAAGATTTTGACCAAAATAGTTTTGTCGATATCAAGTCTGATGTTTGCATCATCCCTCCCAATTCTTTTGCACTGGCTCGGACTGTCGAGTTTTTTAAAATACCCCGTGATGTACTGACCATTTGCCTGGGTAAATCGACCTACGCCCGTTGCGGCATCATTGTCAATGTAACGCCACTTGAGCCGGAGTGGGAAGGCCATGTCACTTTGGAGTTTTCTAATACCACGCCTTTACCGGCGAAAATATACGCCAATGAAGGAGTGGCCCAAATGTTGTTTTTCGGCGCTGATGAGGTTTGTGAAACCTCCTATAAAGACCGCGATGGAAAATACCAAGGCCAAGAAGGCGTGACCTTACCGAAAGCATAAGCTCTTAAATTACCTTCCGATCTTCATCGCTCATGGCCTCCTCTATTAACACTGAAACTTTCTTCAAACAGGCATGCATTTTTGAAGGCTCGCTCATTGGTCTCGCCCTAGTCTTAGGTTGGCTAGCTGACATCAATCCCTTTGCATCGCTGTACTTTTCAGAAACAGCCTTTCTTCACGGCATTATCGCCACATTGCCAATCTTTATTATTTTTCTGGCACTTTATCAACTCAACATAAAATCCTTAACAAAAATTAAAACACTGCTTTTGGATATGTTGGGCCCCGTACTACTCCGTTATCACTGGACCGATTTACTCATCTTAGCTGCAATAGCCGGGATCTCAGAAGAAATACTATTTAGAGGTGTTATTCAACCGTGGATGGAAAGTTCTTGGGGCATGCTAACAGGACTTATTGTTAGCAGTATATTGTTTGGCCTGGTCCATGCTGTCACACTCCTTTACTTCTTATTAGCGACACTGATGAGCGCTTACTTAGGACTACTCTTAGATATTGAGGCCTCACGCAACTTACTCATCCCAATTGTGACCCATGGGTTCTATGACTTCCTTGCCTTTTTAGTGATAGCCCGCTCCTACCGCCACCAACAGAAAAACGACTACTAGCATGCATAACCCCTCAACTTCACCGCAGCAAAAAGACCTTTTTATCGCCTGGCTTATATGGAGCAGCTTGCTATTTGCACTCATGACCATCACGTTAATCGGTCATTTTAATGGCGATCAATACCGCCTCAATCCACCCAATAATTCCTTGGTATTGTTACGAACTGTTTTCTATGGCCTTGCCATCATTACGTTCCCCGTTACCAATATCATCCGCCATATCATGGTACGTTTAAACCAAACGATGCCCGGTGACAAAACGGCAAAAGCACGCTACCAGTTAACCACGCTCATCTCCATGCTAGCCGCCGACTCGATTGGCTTTTATGGCATTACCTTATACCTTTGGGGCGACCCCATTAACACCCTCTATATTTTTTCCCTGTTGTCAGCCCTGGCCTTTTTTCTTTACCGCCCGAAGTTTCATGAATACCACTCTATTCATGAAGCACTTATTAGCCAGCCAAATAAAACAAATGACTAGAGGCTATCGACATCAATTAATTCAAAATCATGGGTAATCTCAACTGATTTCTCTAGCATGATTGAAGCCGAACAATACTTTTCTGCAGACAATTGAATGGCACGCTTTACCACAGCTGCTTTCAGTTGGCGCCCGGTAACCACAAAATGCACATGAATACAGCTGAAGACTTTGGGCACTGTTTCAACACGCTCAGCACTAATTTCCGCCACACAATCGGTGATCTCATGGCGACCCTTTTTCAGAATATGGATAACATCAAACGTAGTACATCCTCCCATTCCTAATAACAACATCTCCATGGGGCGAACACCCATATTACGACCCCCGTTTTCAGGTGGACCATCCATTACAACCGCGTGGCCACTTTCCGACTCGCCCACAAACATAGCATCACCCACCCATTTAATTCTTGTTGTCATTTTTTCAATCTTCCCTTAAAAAATAAAGCGTTAGAGTAGCATAATTTAGCCGTTCAAATACGGCGCCGTTAAATAGGACTATAATGAAACTAAATTGACTTAAGCCTAGACCCTGTTAACTTATGGCAAACCTATTCACGGTAACCCCGCATACAGCGATTGACCAAATTATTACTCTGGAGCAACTGCATGCCGGTAACCTCACTGCCAACACAATTCAACACTATGCCGCAGGAAAAGGCGTTAATGTCGCCAAAACAATCACGGCCATGAAAACTCCCGTCACTACCCTTGGCTTTATTGGCCAACAATCAAGGGCATCATTTCAACCGTTAAACTCAACATTATTGACTGCCGATTTTTCTAACGTCCCGGGACTCACACGTTACAATATTACCTTACAAACCGCCGCCATTGATCAAGAAACGCATATTCGAACGCCCGGATTTGCAGTCACCGAAACAGACAGTCTTGCGTTAATTCACAAAATAAATAGACATACGCAACCCGGTGACATCATTATTTTATCCGGGAGCCTGCCGCGAGGTGCCAGCACACATTTTTATGCCGATATTATTACCCATTGCCGACACAAATCGGCCCGTGTATTCTTAGATACCAGCGGTCCAAACATGGCCACCAGCGTGCAAGCACTGCCCTTTTTAATTAAACCTAACGTAGCCGAAATGGAGGCACTGATAGGGCACCGGCTAACCACTAACAGAGCAATCTTAAACGCAGCGCAATACTTTATTCGCCAAGGCGTCGAGGTTGTTATTGTTTCTCTTGGGAAAAATGGCATTATCGCAGTCACTCAAACAGAAGCCTTACTGGCTTACTGCGATAAACTTCCCTCCCAAAAACTTATCACGACGGTGGGTTGCGGTGATGCGCTCGTGGGCGGTCTGGCCTTAGCCTATCAACAAAATAAATCATTTGCCGAGGCACTTAAACTGGGTATCGCTTGTGCGACAGCCAACCTCTTTAGCCAAGAACCCGGAATGGTTGCCCCCCCACTGGTGGATGAAATCAAATCAACTGTTAAGTTAGATTCATTAAAGAATCTATGATTTTATGATTGCCGATAAGAATAACCGACAAAAAAAAGCTATAATAATTCGTTGATGGGTCAATTGATAGGCAACATAAAAGAAATCTGTTTTCATATAAACACTGAAAACACTCGTTTTTTAAAAAAAAACGATTATCGTTAGTTTCAATGTCAATATCATTGCGTTTCATGGTATAAAAATGTCCCTGTATGGCAATCAGAGCATTATGCGACCCATTGCCTACCCATAAACCGTGCTACTTAAATATTTTGTATGCAAGACCAAATGACCGAAGACGAATTTAATCACTATGCTCAGCAAGGCTATAACCGAATTCCTATTACCCGTGAGATTCTGGCGGATTTGGATACACCTCTCAGCGCCTATGTTAAATTAGCCGACCAGCCTTACTCGTATTTATTCGAATCGGTGCATGGCGGTGAACAATGGGGCCGTTATTCTATCATTGGGTTACCCTGCAAAACGCAAATAAAAATTTTTGAATATACCGTTCGCATTGAAGAGCAAGGACAACTCAAAGAAGAGCATACTGTCGAAAACCCTTTACGGTGGATTGAAACCTTTAAAGAACAATTTAACGTGCCTGATATTCCAGGCTTGCCCCGGTTCCATGGCGGTTTAGTCGGCTACTTTGGCTATGAAACCATTGGCTATATTGAACCCAAATTAAAGTCGCAGGGCAAACTCGACCCCCTGCAAACACCCGATATTTTATTAATGGTTTCAGAAGAAATGCTGGTCTTTGATAACTTGTCCGGAAAAATGCTGCTCTTAACCCATGCCTGCCCAGAACAGCCCGAGGCCTATCAAGCCGCCTGTACGCGTCTTGACTTACTGATTCAGCAACTCCGTGAAAGTTCTGCTAAACCGCATAAACAATCGCAACCCACAACCGTTAACGAACAAGATTTTATCTCCGGCTTTACTCAGGAAGGCTTTGAAAATGCGGTCAACAAAGCTAAAGACTATATTGTTGCCGGCGATATCATGCAGGTGGTTCTGTCGCAACGAATGTCCATCCCTTATTCTGCACCGGCATTAGACCTTTACCGTGCTTTACGGTGTTTAAACCCTTCACCCTATATGTACTTCCTCAATCTTGAGGACTTCTATATTGTCGGTTCCTCGCCGGAAATATTAGTACGATTAGAAGATAACACCGTTACCGTTAGACCTATTGCCGGGACACGGCCCAGAGGCGCAACAGCGAAACAAGATATTGCTCTGGAACAAGAATTATTATCAGACCCTAAAGAATTAGCAGAACACTTAATGCTCATTGATTTAGGCCGTAATGACGCCGGTCGTATTGCTACCACAGGAAGCGTTGAACTCACTGACAAAATGATTATTGAACGCTACTCTCATGTCATGCATATTGTTTCCAATGTTACCGGCAATTTACAAGCAGATAAAAATGCCTTCGATGTTTTAGAAGCAACATTTCCTGCCGGTACAGTCAGCGGCGCACCCAAAATAAGAGCTATGGAAATAATAAACGAATTTGAACCTGTCAAAAGGGGCATATACTCAGGTGCTGTGGGTTATATCTCTTGGTCAGGAAATCTTGATACTGCAATCGCTATTCGCACGGCCGTTATAAAAGATAAAACACTGCATATTCAAGCCGGTGCCGGCATTGTTTATGACTCAGTACCGAGAAACGAATGGGATGAAACCATGAACAAAGGACGCGCTATTTTCAAAGCCGTCAGCATGGCAGAAGCCGGTCTAGAAGGGGACTATAAATCATGAATGCGATTAAAGTCGTCATGGTCGATAACTACGACTCATTCACTTACAATTTAGTGCAATATTTAGGTGAACTGGGCGCTCAGGTTGAAGTCGTTCGTAATGACCAAACCAGTATTGACAAAATCAAAACGATGGCGCCCGACAAATTAGTTATTTCCCCCGGTCCCTGCACGCCAAATGAAGCCGGTATTTCTGTGGAAGCCATTAAAACTTTTTCGGACCAATGCCCCATTCTGGGGGTTTGTCTTGGACACCAAAGTATCGGCCATGCCTTTGGTGGAAAAATCACCCATGCCAAGCGTATTATGCATGGGAAAACATCCCCCATTTACCACCACAACATCGGTGTTTTCAACGGTCTTAAAAACCCCTTTGAAGCCACTCGATATCATTCCTTGGTCATCGAACAAGACACATTACCCGCCTGTCTGGAAGTGACAGCTTGGACTGAAGATGAGTCGGGTGATATCGAAGAGATCATGGGGGTACGTCATAAAGAATATGACATCGAAGGCGTTCAATTTCACCCGGAATCCATTTTGACCGAACACGGTCACGATTTGCTACAGAACTTTCTCACTGGAGCACGCTAATGGACATGCCAAAAGCCTTAAATTTATTACTTGACGGTCAAGACCTAAACCCTGACCAGATGCATGCGGTGATGCATCTCATCATGACCGGAAAGGCAACACCTGCTCAAATTGCAGGGTTTTTAATTGCCTTGCGTTTAAAAGGTGAAACCGTCAGTGAAATTGCCGCGGCAGCTAACGTAATGCGGGAACTGGCAACACCCGTTACGATTACCGGTCAACACGTTATTGATACCTGCGGTACCGGCGGTGATGGTGCTAACACCTTTAATATTTCGACAACCGTTGCCTTTGTTGTCGCAGCGGCCGGCGGGCAGGTGGCTAAACACGGTAACCGATCCGTTTCCAGTCGTTCAGGCAGTGCTGACGTCTTAGAAGCCGCAGGCGTCAATCTAGACTTATCTGCTGAACAAGTCAGCCAATGCGTTAACACGATTGGCGTCGGATTTTTATTTGCCCCCAAACACCACAGTGCCATGAAACATACGATTGGCCCACGTAAAGAAATGGCGGTCAGAACTATTTTCAATTTATTAGGCCCACTCTCAAATCCTGCCGGTGCTAAAAACCAGTTGATCGGTGTTTTCTCTGAGCAATGGGTAGAACCGTTAGCACAAGTACTCCACAAACTGGGCAGCGAACATGTACTCATCGTTAATGCTGAAGATGGACTCGATGAAATCAGCATTAATTCAGCTACAACTGTTGCTGAATTGCAAAACGGTAGCGTTCGTACCTATTCAATTACCCCCGAACAATTTGGCTTTCAACGTGCGCCGCTCAGCACCCTAGCGGTTGAT
>MPSY01000032.1:14048-17934 GCA_001901525.1 Methylococcales bacterium OPU3_GD_OMZ
GCAAAGCAACCGGCAATCATTGCAGAAATTAAAAAAGCCTCTCCCAGCAAAGGCGTTATTCGTGAAAATTTTCAACCCATAGAAATTGCGAAAGATTATAGCTTTCATGGCGCAACTTGCCTTTCGGTACTCACCGACAAACAGTACTTCCAAGGCTCTGAGGTTTATCTACAAATGGTTAGAGAATCCTGCCCATTGCCAACACTAAGAAAAGATTTCATGATTGACCCCTACCAAATTCATGAAGCCCGTGCCCTCGGCGCAGACTGTATTCTGCTTATTGTTGCAGCCCTCGACGATGGCCAAATGAAGGAACTGGCACAAACAGCAACTCAGTTAGGAATGGACATATTAGTTGAAGTGCATAACCGCGCCGAGTTACAACGCGCGCTTATTATTGATACGCCTCTCATTGGTATTAACAACCGTAATCTACGTACTTTTGAAACATCGCTGACCACAACCCTTGAACTTAAAGAAAGCATTCCTGAAGACCGTCTCGTCATTACCGAAAGCGGCATTCATACACAAGCGGACATCAAACTAATGCTTGAAAACGATATCTACACCTTCTTGGTGGGGGAATCATTTATGCGGGCTGAACATCCCGGCCAGAAAATGCACGACTTATTTTTTGCACTGTAAAAAAAGAGTGCTTTTTAAAAACAAAGTCGTCTAGTGAAGTAAACGCTGTAATAACTCAGCTAATTCCGGCAGGGGTTGATAATCTCTGCCGCGATTAACAATAAGCGCCATCACCGCCTCCGCGGTCTGTTCTAGGTCATCATTGACCACAATAAAATCGTATTCATCGTAGTGACTCATTTCACTCACCGCTGATTGCATTCTACGCGCAATCACCTCGTCACTGTCTTGGCCCCGACCTTGTAAACGCTGTTCCAAAATAGCCCGTGATGGCGGTAAAATAAAAATAGAAAGACTTTCCGGTACCGCCTGACGTACCTGCTGCGCCCCCTGCCAATCAATTTCTAAAATAACATCAAGCCCCTGACTCAACAAATGTTCTAAATGATTTTTTGATGTACCGTAAAAATTATCGAATACTTGCGCATGTTCTATAAAGCCATCGTTAGAAAGCAACGCCTTAAATTGCTCAACCGAAACAAAGAAATAATCTTCTCCCTCTGACTCACCCGGTCTTTTTCCCCGCGTTGTATGAGAAATAGAGACTCTTAAATCACCTAAGCCGTTGATAAGTCGTTTTACCACACTGGTCTTACCGGCACCGGATGGTGCTGAAATAATAAATAACTGCCCTAAAAACATTCCATCACTCAATAGTCTATCTGCACCTTAAGGTGCTAATCCTTTAAAAAAAACAAACATGTAAGCAATAAGTTATTACTTAAACAATAGTTATATTCAAAATATTCAGTGATAACCGTTTAATCAAACACATCACACTTCAAAGTCAGCTCGCATTATACAATTAACGCCTAGCTTTACCACCCGATCATACCCAAGAAAATTATCCAATACACACCAAGGCCGGTTAACTTATGGCTCTAAACCGTCGCTATTAAAAAATCAACTCTTTTTAAGTCTGTAATCTGTAACAAAAATATCTTTCAATCACTACTCAGACTTGGCACAAGAACCCACCGATACAGAATCTTCACCCAAAACATACTCAAAGCCTTTAGCTAAAACATAGCGGCCGTTGTCAGGATTAAAATTAAACATATAGCCATTATGATTATCATTTACACAAGATTTTTTTTTCTTATAGTGGGTCATCTCTTTCCAAGGAAAACTACAACTGTAAATCCGGTGCTTATAATCACCCGGTAACATAATTGAAATATTCCCGTCTTCAAAAAAATGCATCTCAAATTTTTTCTCATCAATGCCCTTTTGTTCATCAGAACAATAAAATACATCCTCCGCTATCACAGCCACGGACATTACCAATAATACAATGCCTAAATACCTCATAACGCTCATCCCCACTTTTCACAAAAACGGATTGCTCTGAGCACTTACAATCTTAACTCAAAAATAATTGATCCAACGCTCCCTTATGTTGATACCCTATAATCTCTGACTCTCACCACCTATCAACTGATCATTCCTATTCTATTTTTAACCAACTCCTCATCCGTTTTTGAAAGATATTCCTTGTTGCCTTGGCTTTCTCTTTTTGTGCATCTTTTAACGGATGATTCTCCCCTGCCTGAGGTGAATGTAATTTAGCTAGCCTGACTTCTAATTTCTGAATCTTTGCTAACCCTTGTGTTAATTGTTTAATATGCTTTAGCATCTCGACACGTACCTTTTTAAATTCCCCGCCCAATTGCTTTAATTCATGGTCGACCTTAGCGATCTGGGTTACGTCAGATTCTCCCTTACCGTAACTAGGCATTGATAGCATCAACAACACCCCAAAAATAATGCCAACGACTGGATTTATTTTCATAACACCTCCTTATTTTCTGTGTAATTTTGTTAAAAATTTAGCTCTTACAACACCCTTGTGGGCTCAATATAAAAAGCCAAGAAAACCATCAAATCAGTAAGTTCCAAACCTCACGATAACACTGTTGGTTTATTATCTACGCCTTAAATTTATTGATGTCAACGATAATTACACACTTCCCCAAAGTCATGCCTATAAAGCGGGTAATGCGGGTGATGCGGGTGATGCAGACGGTGTGGACGGTGCAGACGGTGCGGACGGTGCAGACGGTGCAGATGGTGCAGATGGTGCAGATGGTGCAGATGGTGCAAAGTCTGTGGGATAGCCCTTAATATGAAACTGCTGAACCGTCTTTTTATCCCGATAATAGCCATTAACATCGGCGCTGACAAAATTAACCTGAGTACAAACAGTTAACAACACGGGCACAATGAATTGAATTAATTTCATCAAACTATCTCATATTATCTGGGCTATCACTCTATATTCTGGACCTGCTCTCTCATTTGTTCTATTAATACTTTAAGCTCAATTGCAATTTGCGTCATTTCCTTATCGCCTGATTTAGACCCTAAGGTATTTGCCTCACGATTCATTTCCTGCATTAAGAAATCAAGGCGCCGTCCTACCGGTTGGTTTTGATTTAAATTATGCTCAACTTCCTTAAGATGGGTTGTCAATCGGTCTAACTCTTCAGCCACATCTAGCTTATGAGTAATTAACACCATCTCTTGCTCCAGTCGGTCAAGATCAGGATCAATCGACAACTCTTCAATTCGTCTATTCATTCGTTGACGAATCTGTTCAAGCACCTCCGGAAGGCGTATGAATGCACGGTCAACGAACTGTTGCATTTGTTGAGATCGCTGCTTAAGCAACAATGCCAGTTCAGCGCCTTCTCGAATCCTTAATGCCACAAGGTCTGTTAACGTCTCCGTCACAAGAGCACTGAGAACTGGGGCTAAATCATCTACCGGTACCTCCTCCTCTACTTGCACACCCGGGAACATTAAAATATCTAATGCCGAAATCAATTGCGGTTTTTTCATCATCCCTTCTATTTCTTCAGTTGCTGAAACTATCGCCTGAACAACATTAGAATTGATATGTACTGTTGAAGTTACCGCTGTTACTTTCTTATAATTCAATACACATTCAATTTTACCACGGCTTAACGATTGCCCCAGTAACGCACGAATATCAGATTCAGCAAACTTAAAAAGTTCTGGCAATTTTAACGTCACATCACTATAGCGATGATTAACGGAACGCAATTCACAGTAAATGGTCATCTGCTCGATACGGCTTTCAGCGCTCGCAAAGGCTGTCATACTTTTAATCATAATAAACCGGGAAATCTAAAAAAATTAATTCATCTTAACATCCATTATTATAAAGTACTGTCATCCCAAATAACGACTTAAGCGACAAAGATCTTTACCTTAGCGC
>MPSY01000272.1 GCA_001901525.1 Methylococcales bacterium OPU3_GD_OMZ
AATATATGGTGGGTCGTGACGGATTCGAACCGTCGACCATCGCATTAAAAGTGCGGTGCTCTACCAGCTGAGCTAACGACCCACGAAGAACAGACTATTATATATAACTTTAAAAAGGTTGGCAAGAAATATGCTGCTACCCAGATGCTATTAACACTGCCAAAGCTAGCAATTACGCTCCTGATAACAAGTATTATCCTCAACCCCTGCTACTTTAAAGCCTTCTGCTCGAAGCCGACATGACTCACAAACTCTGCAAGCAAAGCCGTACTGATCGGCCGAATAACATGAAACGGTCATTGAATAATCAACGCCCACTTCAACACCCTTTCGAATAATTTCTGCCTTACTCAAGTCAATTAATGGCGTATGAATCTTAAAATTATCACCCTCAACGCTGGCTTTCGTTGCCACATTAGCAAGTGTTTGAAATGCACTAATAAATTCAGGTCGACAATCAGGGTAGCCTGAATAATCAACCGCATTAACACCGATAAATATATCCGTGCAATGCAAAACTTCCGCCCATCCCAAAGCAAACGATAAAAAAATGGTATTTCGTGCAGGCACATAAGTCACCGGAATACCTTCCTGAGGCGAATCAGGTACTGCAATCTTGTTATCTGTGAGTGCTGAACCCCCAATAGAACCCAACCCCATATCAATAACTTTATGCTCAACAACATTATAAGCTTCCGCAATATTATGAGCGGCCACTAACTCTGAATTATGACGCTGCCCATAGTCAAAACTTAGCGCATAACACCTATAG
>MPSY01000273.1 GCA_001901525.1 Methylococcales bacterium OPU3_GD_OMZ
TCCCCTGAGGACTAACAACCACCATCCGCTCACCACCTTTACTGATATTTTTCAATAACGGCACATCAACCCATTGTTTTTTTTGCGCCCAAACGCCTACCAATAACGCTAAATATGTTTTAGAAACACCATCACCCCGAAAATATTCGTGCATTTTTCGTAACGCACCGCGTTTCTTAGCCACAATCAAACAACCCGAGGTGTCTTTATCTAATCGATGGACCAATTCCAAAAATCGATGATCGGGTCGAATTTCACGCAGGCCCTCAATGATACCAGACTGTATGCCACTCCCCCCATGGACTGGAAAACCAGACGGTTTATTCAGAATCAATAAACTACCATCTTCATATAAAATATCATTTACCAGACACTGCCGTAAACGCTGTGGCACAAATACCTTTGTTGTTTGAACGTCCATGCGCACCGGCGGAATCCGTACCGAGTCATTCAACGCCAATCGCACCGTCGCCTTACACCGTTTTTTATTAACCCGCACCTCACCTTTACGCAACATCCGGTAAATCCGGCTTTTGGGAACGCCCTTTAAAAGGGTAATTAAAAAATTATCAACGCGCTGCCCCTCATACTTCTCGCCGATCTCAACATATTGAACGCTATCTGTACTCGTAAGCCTATTATTTGCCATTGATTCAACTGTCTATAATATTTCTGTATAAAATTGTGAAAAGTCTATTTTTAGCCCAAACCTGACCCAACAACTCGAGCTATTATTCTGTCTACCGCACTTCATAATGAATAATAATACAT
>MPSY01000157.1 GCA_001901525.1 Methylococcales bacterium OPU3_GD_OMZ
GCAGCTTGCTGCTCAGCTCACCGATAAGCGTGGGCGCGAAGCGGCCGCGCTTATCGCCTTGCTCACCGGAAAATTGGGAGCGCAGCGAGTAATTTTTCCGTGTGCAGCAATTTGTTATACAGTGCAAGTGCTGGTGTGATGCAAATCAAAGCCACCACTAATAATAAAATCCTGAAGCAATTTATCGATTTTCATATTCACCTTGAAAGGTGTAATACTATTGCCTTCCAATTCTTCAAAATAAGCCTTGGCTTTGGCTTTATCAACGCAGCTTTTTAAATCATCAAAGCGGGCAAATTCATTGATATTGGCCGCAGTTACTCCGGCATTCATCATGCGGCTTAACTTGCTTTTAAATGCGGCGATGTTTTCGTCTTGTGTGCTACCAAGTACGCTAACAACCTCATTAATTTGTGCAATTTTAGCGGCAGCCAGATATTCTGTTATGTACTCTCTAAAGGTTTTCCCTTCTTCTGGTTTAACATCACCGCGCTGCACGTCGTTAAGAAAAATATTGGCGAACTTTTGCTCTTCCTGGGTGAGGGTGGCAAAAGACTTATGCAGCTCATCGACTGTTTTTTGAATGTCTTTGCTGCTTGCATCGTCTTTTTGAATCGTTTTCAGTATTTATCAAAACGGGAATTCATGTAATCCGAGTCGATTTTGCCTGTGTCTATTTCCGTTAAATGGCCCGCTATTTCAAACGGCACTTCTTCGGTCCCACCGCCTCCGCCGCCACTGGATAACTCTTTGTAACGCAACACCAATATCAAATAAGTATTTTCATCAAAAGTTAGCGTTACTTCGGTTTTTTGCTTACCTTTGCCAAAAAGGTAGGTCAGTTTACTCCAAACAAAACCCTGAATTTTGGCCGCCTCTAAATAGTCATTTAAGCCCGTAAACAATTTTGCAAATTGGCCACATACAGATGAATCTGCTGGCAATTTTTCAAAGTTATTAATCCCGGCATTATCAAACAGCTCAACAATGTCATTGTACTTAGCATTCATTTTTCTCAAATTGTTGGGCAGCTTATCCACAAACAGCCCGACGGGCTTATCACCGGAATAGAGCTTAACCGCATCGTTGATATTGCGCTCCATGCTGTGCGGATAACGATAGTAACGAATAGTGCCAAAGGGTTTTTCATGTTCAGTGTAAAGGCGATTGGTTCGAGAAAAGGCCTGTATGATGTTTTCATACTTGAGCACCTTGTCCATATACAGGGTATTCAACCATTTAGAGTCAAAACCCGTCAGCATTTGGGCCACCACAATCAACAGATCAATTTGTTGCTCAGGTGTTTTTTCAAGACGTAAATAGGGTTTTTTATGGGCAAGCCGTGCGGCAATGTCTTTTTTAAATTTACCGTGGTCGGCTAAGGTAAAATCCTGACCGTATTGCGCGTTATAGTCTGTAATAATTTCAATTAAGCCGGCTTGTTTTAAAGCGGTGTTACCAGAGTAATCACCATCTTCATCAATATGCGGGTCAAAAAGGGCGCTTATTTTTAATTCGGGTGCAGCTTGCTTTAAATGTCGATAATACTCAATCGCTTCGGTAATACTGCTGGTGGCAAAAATAGCGTGGAACTTACTGTTTTGGCTGAGGCTCGTCCAATTTTCAAGAATGTCTTCAACTACCTTGCTTTGATGTTCTGCTCGGGTGTATTGCGACTTGGGCACGTCATCTTCGATGCCTTTAATATATTTACCATTGGCCTCAGTGTGCCCCGCCATGGCAACCTTGCGCATATAGTGATTAAACACCTCTTTTTTTTTAGGGTCTGACAGGGCTTCACTTTCGGTGTTGGCTTTGGCTTTTAGCAGTGCCACTTCGCGTCGCAGGTCTTTATTTTTGTAGGTCATCACCTTGTAAGGGTCGAAACCCAGTACATTTTTATCGCGGATGCCATCGGCAATGCTGTAGCGGTGCAGTTCGTTTCCAAACACGGTTGAAGTGGTATTGTGTTTCTTTTGGTTTTCATCCTGAATCGGCGTACCGGTAAAGCCAAAAAACAGCGCCGCAGGAAAAGTTTTTTTAATGGTGATGAGCATATCGCCAAAGGTGGAGCGATGGGCTTCATCAATGATAAATACCAGTCGCTGGTTGTTGATCAGCTCAATATCATGACTTTGAAAGCTCACACCCTCGTCATTGGCATCTTCACTGATATTACTCATTTTTTGAATCGAGCTGACAATCAATGTATCGGCAGGATCGGTGCTTTTGAGCTTGGTGATTAACACCCCCGTATTTTCGGTGGCCTGCACCGTTTCTCCCTCACCGGCAAAGTCCTGATAGGCTAGAAACGATTGCACGCCCAGCTCAATTCTATCCATCAAAAAAACCACTTTATCTGCGTCTTTAGAATGGGCAATCAGCTGCGCCGATTTAAAGCTGGTCATGGTTTTGCCAGAACCCGTGGTATGCCAAACATAACCGCCTAAACGGTCCTTATTGCCCCAGTTGGTTTTGGATACCTTGTCCGAGATGGCGTTGGCGGCATAATACTGATAAC
>MPSY01000033.1:0-12916 GCA_001901525.1 Methylococcales bacterium OPU3_GD_OMZ
AAGCATTTAATGGCCCTATCGTTTCAACCAGCGCCAATATCAGCGACAAACCTGCGGCTAAAACTGCATTAGCCATTAAAAAACAATTAGGTATTGAAATCCCTATTTGCCCTGGGGATCTCAGCGAATTACAAAATGCCACCCCCATATATGACCTAATAACCGGACAACAACTTCGTTAGACAACCGTGAAACCTCAATCCGCAACACTATCCTATTCACTTCCAGTAACGATAAGCCAGTTTATATGCAGGACCATCTACAGTTAAAGCAGCACTTAATCCTGAAGGAACGTTCAGATCGGTAACGCGCCAATCGGTGGTCCGACCGCAATCATTTGGCACGCCCAAAACCTTAATAGGCTCCTGAAGCGACATCTCACAATTTTTAAGACCTAACGAAATACCTCGTCCTACCGCCTTTACAAAAGACTCTTTACGGGTCCAAATACGATAAAACATGGCTTTCTGATCCTTGGCTTCCAGTTGCTGCCAACTATACAATTCTGTCTCTGCAAAACATTTTTCCGCCAAGGCATTTAAATTAATACGCTCCCGACAAACTTCTATATCTACACCAATTTGTCGCTGACAACCTAAGGCAATCACTAAGTGATCCCCGGTATGCGATAAATTAAACACAACGTCCTGACCGCCACTCCCATGCACCACATAAGGCTTACCGAAAGGACCCTGAAGCAATTCAATAGCCGCAGCACTGTTAACGGCCATATAATCAGCCAGTAACTGTCTTAAAATAGCCCTCGCAATAACAAACCGTTGCCGAACCTTAATCACCTTAAGACTTTCTGCCCGGCACCTCTCATCCGGTGATAATAATGCCCAACACATTGGATAATCGCCCTTAGATAAGTCTGCAAACCATAATTGAATGATTGATCGTTCCACGCTATTTATCTTACCACCGCTAACCCTTCACCACGAAAATCGCTCGCAGCTTCCATGGCCTGATTATTATCTTTTTGCCTTAACACCGCTTGCATATCACCATAACGATTATTTTTTTCTTCTAAACGGTGGCCCCGTCGCGTCAATGCCTTAACCTCATCTCCGGTCAATGCCTCCGACTCAAACTGCACCTTATCAGGTATAAACTGATGATGAAAACGCGGCGCATCAACTATCGCTTGAATTTCAGCCCCCTTAGCAAATTCTAAAATAGCCAATAAGACCATTGAAATGATACGACTTCCTCCCGGAGTTCCTAAAGCAACGACACGGTGTTCATCCTCTAAGAAGGTCGGCGTCATACTGGATAACATTCGTTTCCCCCCCACTATTGAATTTGCTGCTCCACCTATTAAACCATAACCATTTACAGACCCTATGCGGCTCACAAAATCATCCATTTCGTTGTTTAAAACAACCCCAGTTTCTGATGCTATAAACCCAGAACCAAATGGAAAATTTATACTTAACGTGGCTGCGACTCGATTACCTTCATGATCCATAATTGAAAAATGTGTGGTATCTTCCCCACCCGCTTGATCTGCTAGCGGTCCATTTAATAAAACACTGGGGAACGCCTTATCAGATTGCATCGATACTCTCAGACCAGCGGCATAATCAGCACTCAATAATTGTTTAACCGGAATCTGAACAAAATCCGGATCACCCAAATAAACCGCTCGGTCTCTGTAGGCTCGTCGCATCGCTTCAATAATTAAATGTTTTCGCATAACCGAAGTCATTGTCTCCAACGAATACCCGGCTAAAATATTGAGTACCTCTACCAAGACAATACCCCCTGAAGAAGGCGGGGCTGCGCTGGTTATTTTGATCCCTCGGTATTCTCCGAATATGGGTTTACGCTCTACAACGTGGTATGCTGCTAAATCAGCTAATGTCCAAATACCCCCACCCTTTTGAACACTGTCTACAAGCAATGTAGCTATTTCGCCTTGATAAAATCCAGCCCAACCCAAAGTCGAAAGCAGTCGTAAAGTTCGCGCTAAATCCTTTTGCCGTAACAAAAAACCAGTCGCCGGTATTTGCCCCTGATCATAAAAAACAGCTTGTAATTCGCTATTGACGGTCATCTGATGCGTTCGATACTGCAACAAATGACGAAACCGCTGCCCTACATGAAAACCTTTTTCAGCCAGGTTAATAGCGGGCTTCAGCGCTACCGATAATGGCAACCGCCCGTAGTTTTCAGCCAAATGGACCAACCCTGCGGGTAAACCCGGCACACCAGCGGCTAATGGCCCCTGTGTAGATGCATTCTTGACCACCTGACCGCACTCATTTTGAAACATACCTTGATGGGCTGCTAGCGGCGCCTTTTCTCGCGCATCGATCATGACATCGAACTTATCACGCGCCCTATGCAACAAAAAAAAACCACCCCCGCCTAACCCTGAGCCTTGCGGCTCAACCACAGACAAAACCGCAGCGACAGCCACTGCCGCATCAAAAGCATTGCCACCCGACGCTAAAATAGCCAGCCCTGCATTTGTAGCTAATGGATGGGCCGACGCGATCGCCCCCTGCTTTGTCTCGGCAAAACAAACTGAATTCATTAATCCATAAACGACAAAAACAGCTTTAAGCGTTAGCAATCCAGATGATATCAGTTGCTTAAAGGTCGAAGTCCCCATCACGAATTAAATGCTATGATAAAGCCCACTATTCTATCACCTTGGGTATCAATACATATATGTCTAAAGCAAAACCTACTCTCGGCTTAATTGGTATTGGATTAATGGGCCAGCCCATGGCACTAAACTTTCTAGCGGCGGGTTACTCCTTAAACATTTGGAACCGAACAACTTCAAAATGTCAGCCACTGGTCGCCGCCGGCGCCCATCTCCAGACAACTATCGGTCAACTCACTCAGGCCTCCGATATTATTTTATTATGTTTATCCGATACCGATGCAGTTAAAGCCATCATACACCGCAACGATGGCATCATCCAGTACGGCAATAGCACGCAACAACTGATTGATTTATCCAGTATAGACCCCGAAATAACGGTGCAATTGGCCGATGAACTTAAAGAAAAAACAGGCATGAGTTGGGTTGATGCCCCGGTTTCAGGCGGCATTAGCGGCGCACAAAAAGGAACTCTCGCTATTATGGCAGGTGGAACAGTCCCAGCCGTTAAAACAGCGCAGTCCGTTTTAAAACCTTTGTACTCGCAATTCACCCACATGGGCGCCACAGGCTCCGGACAAATAACCAAGATCTGCAACCAAATGATTGTCAGTTGTAATGTTCTTGTAATCGCTGAAATGATAGCACTCGCACAAAATGCCGGCGTGAATGCAAATAAAATTCCAACCGCGCTTACCGGCGGCTTTGCTGACTCAAAACCATTACAAATCGTTGGTCCTGAAATGGCTCAAAAAACCTTTGAACCTGTTAAGTGGCGGGTTAAAACATTATTAAAAGACTTACGCCTGGCTAACAAACTCGCGAACCACTATAACAATGCCATACCCATGTCTAAACTGGCTGAAACATTACTGACACAGCATGGAAGTCAAGGCTATCTTGAACACGACCCCAGCACACTTATAAAGTTATACTGTGAGGATTAACGATGCCTCGTTTTACCGCTAATCTTAGTTTATTGTTCCCTGAGCTGAAATTCACCGAACGCTTTAGTGCTGCTAAACGACATGGCTTTGACGCTATTGAAATACAATTCCCTTATCAGGAAACAGCAGATACCTTATTAAACCTGTTGTGTGAAAACGATCTTAAACTCGTCCTTTTTAACGTTGATGCCGACGACCTTCTACAGGGCGGCGAAGGGCTGGCCTGCGTGCCGCATAAGCAACAGCAATTTCAAGAGGCGGTAGTGCAAGCAAGCAATTATGCCAAAATATTAAACCCGAAATTTATCAATGTTTTACCCGGTCGGGCAATCAACCCCAAGCACCACAACCGTTACCTCGAACAATTTAACGAAAACCTTCACTTCGCTTTAACTCAATTCTCGGACATTGGCGTGAAAACGGTCTTTGAAGCGATCAACACCCATGACTTCCCGGGGTTTATTATCTCCCAAACGCAACAAATGTTAGCCGTACTGGTACAGGTCAATCACCCTGACCTCATGCTACAGTTTGATATTTATCATATGCATCGAATGGGTGAGAATATCTGCCACTTTATTACCACTCAAACCCCTCTTATTGGTCATATCCAATTTGCTGATTACCCAGGGCGTCATCAACCGGGCACAGGAAAAATCAATTTTTCAGAACTCTTTGATACCATTGATCGTTCAACCTATTCAGGCTGGGTAGGCGCTGAATACCAACCTCAAGGACCCAGGACCACTAGCCTAAACTGGTTAACACAATTCGCTCACCGCTCTTAAGTAATCTTCAAATACTTTTGATAAAGCGTTTCTTGACTTTCTTCATTTTCAGAATCTTTATCAATGCAATCAACCGGACAAACTTCAATACATTGCGGCAAATCATGATGCCCTACACATTCAGTACATAATGCCGGATCTATGATATAGATTTCCTCACCCTGAGAAATAGCACCGTTAGGGCATTCCGGTTCACAAACATCACAATTAATACATTCATCATCAATAATTAAAGCCATTATTTTCCTTTCCTAAATTTTTTAACTAACGCATTTTGTACATGCTGCGGAACGAGTTTTGATATATCACCGCCTAATGCTGAACTTTCCTTAATCAAACTGGAAGACAAGAAACCATATTTTTCAGCCGGCGTTAAAAATATAGTCTCTAACTCTGAGGCCAGGTGCCGATTCATACCGGCTAATTGAAATTCATATTCAAAATCAGAGACCGCCCGAAGCCCTCGTAAAATAACACTCACTTGCTGTTCAAGTGCACAAGTGACTAACAATGAATCAAAACGAATAACATCAACACGCGGTAGGTGACATACGGTTTCTTCCATAAGCGCGACGCGTTCATCAATAGTAAACAATGGCTTTTTAGCCTGATTAAACGCGACCGCCACGACAACCCGTTCAAAAAGAGAGGAAGCTCGCACAATTAAGTCCAAATGCCCATTTGTTACCGGATCAAAAGTACCAGGATATATCGCAGAAACCATTAGACACACTCAAGAACAAAATAAAGCGATAATTTTATCTTATTAGTAATCAAAAACGTAGTAAAACCATTACTGCTGATACTGTAACAATTGATAACGCACATCACCGGCTTGCTTATCTTTCAATAATTGCCAGTTATCAGGCATATCTGTCAAAACCCAAGACCGTTCCGCTTCGATATAAATTTTAGCGTGATCCGCTAACCATGCCCCCGCCGCCAGTGCCTGACAAGTGACTTCAGCGAGACCCTGCGCAAAGGGCGGGTCTAAAAAAACTAAATCAAATGTCTCATTCTCTCTTTTCAAAAACTGTTGAACATCCATCTCAATAACTTGCAATTTCTGTGCCGATAATTGCGCTTTATTCGCTCTCAAACTCTGACAAGCACCGGCATCTTTCTCTACCTGAGTAACACTTTTTGCACCCCGTGATAAAGCTTCAATACCCAACGCCCCACTCCCTGCAAACAAGTCCAAACAGCGACTGCCAACCACATCATACTGCAACCAATTAAATAAAGTTTCCCGAATACGGACCGGTGTGGGTCTTAATCCCGGAGTATCAGTAAACGTTAAGATGCGACTACGCCACTGACCGCCAATCACTCTGAGCTTATTTGCCATTTTCTGACACCTTATTTCCGACTGTGACGGTTGTTAGCCCTTCAGGCACAATACGACGTTCAAAGGCTTCTTTAATTTTCGCCCTCGTGACCGCTAAAACTTTTTCAGAATATAAGGTCAAATAATTCAACGGCAAATGATGAAAAGCAATCATTGAAACATATTTCAATAATTTCTTATTGGTATCAAATCGCATGGCAAAACCACCCGTTATATTTTTCTTTGCCGCTGTCAATTCAGCATCGGAAGGCCCCCGTAGCACAAAATCCTCCAACGTTTTATACATGACTGTCAGAGCTTCACTGAGTTGATCATTTCGAGTCTGCGCACCCATAATAAAAGGCCCTTTTCTAGTCATCGGCGAAAAATAACTATAGGCACTGTAAGCTAGCCCTCTTTTTTCACGTACTTCTTCAAATAAAATTGAAACCAAACTCGCTCCTCCCAAAATATGATTGCCAACCACAAGCGGAAAATAATCCGCATCATTTCGATCAATCCCAAGCAACCCAGACAATACATGAGTCTGCTTGGAAGGGTAGTTAATATGAATATTCTGCCCGGGTTGTGCAATCGCCTGTGGCAACTCGGGTGCTTTATCACCACGATTGATCTTGGCTATTAATTGTTCCGCAATTTTGCGCGCATGATCTTGAGTCACATCACCCACAATCACAATGGTCGCATTCTCAGACACATACCATTTCTGATGGAATGCTTTAACATGATCAAGCTGTATTTTAGAAACCGTTGTTATTTCACCCAAGCTCGGATGTCCATAGGGATGCTGGCCGTATAACGCCTTATAGAAGGATAATTTTGCTAAAGCACCGGGTGATTCTTCACGCTGTTTTAAAGCGGTTAACACTCTGTTCTTTTCACGATCAAAATCACCGCTGTTAAACGTGGGTTGGGTTAACAACAACCCCATTGTATCCAATGCAGGGTTGAGTAATTCCAGAGTACTTAATGAACGTAAATCCAACCACACCATGTCAACAGAAACACCGGTACTAAATACGGCACCCACACGTTCAAACTGCGCCGCTATCTCATCTGCATTAAAAGCACCCGCTCCAGTCTCCAACATCTGTGCTGTTAATGAGGCGAGTCCTAATCTTTCTTCTCCTGGATCACGCGCGCTACCAGCATCAAACATCACCCTGACATCGACTAAAGGCAAGCCTTCCGTCTTAACAAAAAAAACAGCTGTGTCTGTAGTCGTCCGCCATTGTTCAATAGTCACTCCGGCCCGCAATGATGAGCATAAAATAACACCCAAGAAGAACACTATAAATCGTTTAGTGACCATAATTAGCTCCTTTTAGTTCATGAGTTCCTACTAGTGAAACTAAGGCTTGCGGCTCTAAAACCGCAATATTCAAATGCCCATCAATCAAATATTTTTTGGCAACAGCCTGAATTTGTTCCGCTGTTATTTTATTAATCTGCTCAACATACTCACCCATTTTAGGCCATCCTAATCCCACCATTTCAAAAATCCCTAGTAACATCCCTTGGTAAAACATTGAATCATGCTCATAAACTGACTGGGCTAAAACCTGTGCTTTTACACGAGACAACTCATCAGGCATCACTAATTCATTTTTTAGTCGCATCACTTCTTCTTTAATTGCCGTTTCTATCGTGGCGGCTGAAACCCCCTCAACCGGCGTTGCTGACAAGGTCAATAAGCTAGATAACCGGGCTGACAAGTCATAGCCCGCACTTGCTGAAACGGCTATTTGCCGCCCCCGAACCAATTGTTTCGAAAATCGAGCACTATTCCCACCGTCCAAAATACCGGCTAATACTTCCAATGCATAAGCCTCTTGCTCATTATCGATGGTATTCAATACCGGAACTTTATAAGCCATAAAAATAAACGGTAATTTAGCCGGCAACTTAACTGTCATTCTACGAACACCCTTTTGAGGCATTTCAGTACGTGGCTTGGCGTCAACTAAGACACTCGGTTCCAATACACCAAAATATTTCTTAGCTAACCGGAAAACATTATCAGGATCAATATCACCAACCACAACCAATGTGGCATTATTGGGTGCATACCAACGCTCATACCATGCTTGTAAATCAGTAACCTTATAATTCTCAATATCTGCAGGCCAGCCAATCACAGGGTTTTTATACGGGCTATTGGTATAGGCCATTGCCATCAGGTATTCATACATTTTTGCCTGTGGATTATCTTCAGTACGCTTACGCCGTTCCTCAAGAACCACCTGCAATTCTTTAGTTAATTCTTCGTCTAAAAGATGTAAATTCCGCATTCGATCAGCTTCCATTTCAAAACTAATCGCTAAACGTGATTTATCTAAAGTTTGAAAATACGCGGTGTAATCTCGATTGGTAAAAGCATTCTCATTACCTCCATTTTCAGCAATGATTCTAGAAAATTCACCGGGTGCATATTTATCTGTCCCCTTAAACATCATATGCTCTAACATATGAGAAATACCCGTTATACCGCCGTATTCATAACTGGAACCCACCTTATACCAAACTTGCGAAACCACGACAGGTGATCGATGATCCTCCTTGACTAAAATTTTTAAACCATTCGCTAACTTAAACTCATGGACTGATAAAGATTGTCCGTAACTCGGTGTTGAAAAAGCCACTGCGACCAACAACAACCAAATAGCTGCCCCCCGAAGCCGTTGTTGGTGGTACAATCGAACTATATTGCTTAACATTTTATTAAATTTTGGCACCTAAATAACTCCTAAAAATATAACATTCAATTAAACCTTCCAACGTAAAAAAAGACTACTCACACCCTCTATTTTATACGATACCTTTAAAATTGATACTCAACTTTAATTTATGTCAGCCATACCTATACGACCGTCTTGGAAAAACTATTTAGCCCTTTGTAAGCCCAAGGTCGTAGCACTGATTATTTTTACAGCGGTTGTCGGTATGTTCTTAGCGAGCCCCGGCTTTCCACCGTTACAGCCACTCCTGTTCGGCACCTTAGGCATCGGTTTAGCAGCAGCATCAGCGGCAGCGATCAACCACTTTCTTGATCAAAAAGCCGATGCCAAAATGGCCCGAACACAAGACCGCCCATTGCCACAAGGCGACATGAGCGCCCAAAATGTTATTAGCTTTGCCATTTCATTGGGTGTTATAGCCATGTTAATTCTGGTTCTATGGGTCAATTACTTAACCGCCACACTCACCTTTCTTTCCCTGATTGGTTATGCCATTATCTATACGGTCTACCTCAAACACGCAACCCCGCAAAATATTGTCATTGGTGGCGCTGCAGGAGCTGCGCCCCCTGTCCTTGGCTGGTGTGCTGTGACCAATACCATTCATCCCTACGCTCTACTCTTATTTCTGATTATCTTTATTTGGACACCGCCCCATTTTTGGGCTTTAGCCATTGCAAAAAGGAAAGAATACGCTAAAGCATCAATCCCTATGCTACCGGTCACGCACGGTGCTGAATACACCCGGCTACAAGTATTGCTGTACACTATTTTGCTGCTTATCGTTACCCTGCTACCCTACCTAACCGGCATGAGTGGCTTAATCTATTTAGCCACAGTCATCCCTTTAAACCTTGGCTTTCTTTATTTCGCGATTCAAATGATCATTACGAAAGAAGACCGTATCGCTATGAAAACCTTTGGCTTCTCAATTATTTATCTCACCAGTATTTTTTCAACCTTATTAATTGATCATTACTTTCCATTTTAAAAAATCTACGAGAACCTTTTTAAAATACGGTAAAATTAATCGATTCCCTAGTTAAAATAACCACAATTAAAACTTATGAAAATAACAGAAAATAGCGTAGTGTCAATACTTTACAAGCTCAGCAATGATGCCGGTACGATTCTTGATCAATCTACTGAGGATAACCCATTAATTTACTTACATGGTCAAGGTAATATTGTCATCGGACTCGAAAATGCATTAACTGGAAAAACTATAGGCGATACTTTAGATATTACCGTTACACCCGATGAAGGTTATGGCAACCGGGAAGATTATATGGTTGAAACCGTCAACCGCAGCATGTTTGAAGGCCTCGACGAGATCAGTATTGGCAAACAATTTCATGCCGAAGGAAATACCGGACCGGTTGTAGTAACCGTTACCAAAATTGAAGGTGATGAGATCACCATTGATGGCAATCATCCTTTAGCCGGTGAAAACTTAAATTTCGCTATAGAAGTTCTCGCTATCAGAGAAGCCACAGAAGATGAATTAACACACGGCCATATTCATGGACCGGGCTGTCAACACTAAACAATTTCACTATCATTACGTTACATAACATCCACGTCTTTATATACGTCAACGCTCAGGAAAAAACTCAACGTTGCTATGACTTACACCCTCAATATTTAAGGATTACTTACCATGTCATCGTTTAATAACGTCACTATCATTAAAAAAGCCAACGTTTATTTTAACGGTCAGGTTTCTAGCCGAACCATCCAATTCAGTGACGGCTCAGAAAAAACACTCGGTTTCATGCTGCCGGGAGAGTACCAATTCAATACGGCCAGCAAAGAACTGATGGAAATACTGGCTGGCGAATTATCTCTCCTTCTCCCTGATACTGATAATTGGAAAACCATTAAAGCCGGCGAATCATTTGAAGTTCCTGGTGATTCTCACTTCACTGTCAAAGTCATTGAAAACTGTGATTATTGCTGTTCTTTTTTAACCTAATTGCCAGAAAAGCATGGTCAGCCCCCTACTTTTTTCCCTACGCTAGGGAGGCAATGACACACACCCACACGGTGAAACCGCACCCTTAGCACAACCGTTTATCTGCCTTGTTCATTGAATAACCAAGTTTTACCCCTATCCTTAACACATTCTCAATAATCTCAAAGGATAGGCCATGGTGTCAAAATTGGCGAAACGTTTAATTATTTCAATATGTGTCATTATCATATTTATTCTTTTCTTAACCAATTTGAGACATTATCTTTCTGCTAAGAAAGACCTAGACCTATTATCCCTCGATACCAACCAACCGCTAAACAGCCACCTCATTTATTCTACGATTCAGGATATATCCAACCTTTTGACCTATAACATTATTTGCGCAGCCACAGCGATTTTCCTAATGATCATTCTGATCAATATGACCCGACTTAGAAAAACTTTTGCGTTACGTAACGATGAATTAACTCAGGAAATCTGCCAAAAAGAAATAACATTAAGACAATTAAAACAAAAAACACATCTTGATTCGATCACGCAGTCACTTAACCGCGCCGGCTTACAAAAGTTCTTAACCCATATTATTCACAACAAAGATCAAGGCGTACTTGTCGCCCTCGGCATTCTAAATTACAAACAAATTCTTAATGTTTTTGGCTTTACAACCAGTGAAAAAGTACTCATTGAATTTACCAACAGAATTTCCAAAATCATACCCAACGCAACGGGTATAAGCCGTTTAGATTGCGGTACCTTTTCTGTATTTTTAAAAAATATTTCAATTGAGCACGCCACCATACTTTTTACCAACAATATCGCTAACTTTGAAATGATCATTGATACTGAATCCGGGCCCATTCAAATCCAATGTGCCATCGGACTAATGCATACCAATGATCTTCCTAAAACCGCTTACCTCATTGAAAAAACACAAACATATAGTTCAGATTCCCCAAGTTCCGGACACATACTTAACCAACAACAAGTCAATAAGTTCTTACACCATCTTATTCATATTCTTAATCTAGCCCAAGAAAAACCTTCAACTAAAATAGCAACCTACAAAAATTATTTTAAGAGCGAACATTTAAAAGTCAGCACCCTTCGCACCGAAATGATTGAAGCACTTACTCGTGATGAATTCTCATTACGTTACCAACCCCAATTCAACCTTGACGGCTCATCCATACTGGGAGTAGAAATATTATTACGCTGGTGTAAAGGTAGTCAACATTGCATCACGACCCAGCAAGTTGTCGATGAACTTGAGCAAAGCGGCAACATCATCTCAGTAGGCGCCTGGGTTCTTTTACAAGCTTGCCAGCAAGCTAGCAAATGGCTAGAAAGTAACCCCCCATTACTTAAAACCATTTCCGTCAATGCCTCAGCGACTCAGATTATTGATGGTGTTCTGGTTAGGCAAGTCACCGAAGCTCTTAACATTACTGGACTTCCCGCTCATTTCCTTGAAATTGAACTGACTGAATCGGTATTAATTAAAGATGAAATTAATGCGCTTGAAACACTCACTACACTACAAGAAATGGGCGTTAAGATTGCTTTAGACGATTTTGGTAAAGGTTATGCCTCTATCGATTACCTGAGAAAATTTCACTTTGATACCATAAAAATAGACCAATCGTTTACCGACCAAATTGACTCCAACACGGATCACATTGCCATTCTCTGTGCCATACTTGATTTCCTAAAATCATTACAGTATAAAAATATTGTACTTGAAGGCGTAGACTCTGATTTCAAACTAAAAAAATTAAGAGAATTAGATTACCCAATCCGAATACAAGGTTACGTTTTTAGTAAACCCCTGAAACCCTCTGAGTTCGAGCATCTTGCTTACCGTAACCTATCCCTCAGCTAAAAAAACTTAAACGTCATTTAAATTTACTATCCTCGCAGGGCACTGTTGACAAAGAATCGCAATGAACTAATCTTTCATTTGGCTTATGAATTACATGCCTAAAACAATAGCAGGGGTCCATGATGACTGAATGGCTGAAGTCCTTTTCTTCCTCATCTTTTATGCCACATGCACAATGTTTCTTGTGGCAAGAAGATTTAATAGCGCTGTACGTAATTAGCGACAGTCTAATTGTTCTTGCCTATGTCATTATTCCCTGTGCTATAGTCCGTTTTTTACGAGCCAGACATGATATCCCTGTTAATAAAGTAGTTATGCTCTTTGCGGCATTTATTCTATTGTGCGGCACTACTCATTTTCTCAGTATTATTACCCTTTGGTACCCTATCTATTGGCTTTCAGGGTTAGTCAAAGCACTCACGGGTGTTATCTCACTCATGACGGCTTATATCACCTGGCAGCTAGTACCTAAATTAATTATCAAACCCAACCTGTTAAAAAACCACTTTGCAATCCATCACGCTTATGCTGACTCAGTAAAACATTCGCCTAACGCGGTAATTTACACCGATTGCAACGGTAACATCATTTACAACAACCCAGCAGCTTTGCAACAAGGTCAAG